>CAYNNS010000268.1:0-4900 GCA_964398345.1 uncultured Gemmatimonas sp.
GGACCTGCGCGACGAGATGGATGAGCTGGCGGTCTACACGCCGCAGATGATCGAAAAGCGCGTCAAGGTCAAGCCGGGGGACCTGCTGATCCTGCACACCGGCTTCCACCGCCATTCCCAGTTCGGCGCGGAACCCGACGAGGAGCGCTACATCCACATGCATCCCGGCGCGCATCCCGACATGGTGCCGTGGCTGCTCAAGAAGAAGATCCACATCTGGGGGGTGGATTGCATCTCGACCGACCACCCGATGAACCTGCCGATCGGCCGGTTCCTCGGCAAAGGGATGCGCGACCACTGGCTCCGGGTGCGGGCGAGGGCAGAGGCCAAGTTCGGCGGCAAGCAAGGTGTGGCGAAGATGTTCCCCGACTCGGCCTATCAGCTCACCCACAACGCCCTTTTTCCCAAGGACTGCATGCACATCGAGAACGTCGGTGGCGAGATCGACGCCCCCGAGCTGCAAAATACGCGCTGTATCGTGGGGTGTTTCCCCTGGAAATTCCGCGGCGGAGAAGCGGCGTTCTGCCGTACGGTGGCCTGGATCGGAGAGTGGCCGAAGCGCCCGTGATCGCCGCGTCGGAGATCGCGCGGCGCGTGGCGTCCCGCGAGCTCTCGCCGGTGGCCGTCGTGGAGGCCGCGCTCGAGCGCGTGGCGCGTCGCAATCCCGAGCTCAACGCGATCGTCACGCTGAATCCCCGCGCTCTGGAGGATGCGCGTGCGCTCGAGCGCAAGCTCCGCACCGGCGCCGCGCCGGGACTGCTGGCGGGCGTGCCCGTGGGCATCAAGGACGTGACCCAGGTCGGCGGGCTGCGCACGACCTTCGGCTCGCCGCTCTATCGCGACCACGTCCCCAGCGAGGATGCCGTGGTGGTCCAGCGGCTCCGCGCCGCCGACGCGATCATCCTCGGCAAGACCAACCGGGGGGAATTCGCAGCCGGCGGGAATACCGGGAAGGAAGGGTCCGGCCGAACCGGGAACCCCGGGAATCCCTCGCGCAGCGCCGGCGGTGCCCCCGGGGGGGGCGCGGCGGCACTCGCCACGGGAATGATCGCGCTGGCCGAAGGAACCGATCTGGGCGGATCGCTCCGGGTCCCGGCTTCGTTCTGTGGCGTGGTCGGGCTGCGGCCCTCGCCCGGGTTAGTTCCCACCTCTCCGAGCGATTACGTCTGGGATACCCTGCAAGTCACCGGCCCCATGGCGCGCAGCGCCGCGGACGTCGCGCTGATGCTCCAGGCCATCGCGGGGCCCAGCCCGTTCACTCCGCTGCGGCAGCCGATGGCCGGCCGGGATTTCGGCGCCGCGGTGCGCCAGGGACCGCGGCGGGGACTCCGGCTGGCGTACAGCCCCGACATTGCCGGGATCGGCATCGACCCAGCGATCGAGTCGGCCTGCCGCTCGGCGGCCTGGAGCCTCGAGGGTACCGGCGCGCGGATCGAGCTGGTCGAGCTCGACCTCTCCGAGGGGCGCGCGGCGTTCCTCGCGCTCCGGGGACTCTGGTTTGCCACCTGGATGCAGGAGCGGCTGGACCGGATCGACGACTTCGGCGTCAACGTCCGCAATAACATGCGAGCGGGACTCGGCGCCAGCGTCGCCGAGCTCGGCGTCGCCGAAGCCGCCCGCGGCCGCCTCTGGCACCGGCTGCGGCAGCTTTTCGCGCAGTTTGATCACCTGCTCACCCCGACCATGGCGGTCGCGCCCTTTCCGGTCGAGCAGAACTACCCCGACCACGTGGCCGGCAAGCCGATGCAGACCTACATCGACTGGCTGGCGCCGACCTTCGTGCTGAGCCTCGCGGGGCTTCCGGTCGTGTCGGTGCCCTGCGGCCTGGTGGAGGGCTTGCCGGTCGGGCTGCAGGTCGTAGGCGGGCCCGAGGGAGAGGAATCGGTGTTGGCACTCGCTGCCGCGCTACAGACGAGCTGCCCCGTCGGGGCGCCTCCGGATCCGGCATGACGGTTAGAAGAGCGCCCGCACCTCGGGCTTGACCACCTTGCCCATGGCATTGCGGGGCAGCTGCTCGACACAGCGCAGGGCGCGGGGGATCTTGTAGGGCGCGAGCCGCGCTTTCGCCCAGCGCTGCAGCTCGTCCAGCTCCAGCGTGGCGCCGGGCTGCAGCTCCACGGCGGCGCTGAGCCGCTCCCCCCACTCCAGGTCTTCCACTCCGACCACGGCGCACTCCGCGATGGCGGGATGGGTCCGCAGCTCCTCCTCGATCTCGAGCGCGGAGACCTTGAAGCCGCCGGTCTTGATGATGTCGACGTTGCTGCGACCCAGGATCCGGTAGGCGCCGGCTTCGACCACGCCGGTATCGCCGGTACGAAACCAGCCGTCGCGAAAGGCCTCCCGCGTCGCGTCGGGGCGGCGCCAGTACTCCAGAAAGACATTGGGCCCCCGCACCTCAATCTGACCGGGTGTGCCGTCGGGGACGGGCCTCCCGCTCTCGTCGACGAGCCGCACCGCGACGCGCGGCAGCGGCAGGCCCACGAACCCCGGCTTGCGCTCGCCGTGCAGCGGGTTGGAGAGCGCCATGCCGAGCTCGGTCATGCCGTAGCGCTCGAGCAGCGTGTGGCCGCTGATCCGCCGCCACTCCTCCAGCGTCGCCACGGGCAGCGCGGCGGAGCCCGAAATCATAACCCGCAGTGCCGCGCACCCGGCCGACCACTCCCGCTGCCGGCCGGCGGGTGCCGCCTCCCAGGCCGCGATCAGCCGCCGGTAGATCGTGGGCACGGCCATGAAGAGGGTCAGACGGCGCTCGGCAATGCGAATCCAGGTGGCCTCGGCATCGAAGCGGGGGAGCAGGTCACAGTGCGCGCCCGCCCAGAGGGCGCACAGCACGACATTCACGATGCCGTGGACGTGGTGCAGCGGCAGCACCAGAAGGATGCGGTCCTCCGGCCGCCATTCCCAGGCTTCGAGCAGGGCCGTGATCTGCGCTTCGAGACCGGCGTGCGTGGTGACGACGCCCTTGGGTTTGCCGGTGGTGCCGCTGGTGTAGACCATCAGCGCCCGGCGCTCGCGGGTGATGGCCGGAAGCCGGGTTAGGGCTTCCGGAAGCAGGTCTTCCACCGCCAGCAGCCGGGCCCCCGTTGCCCGCGCGATCGGCTCCAGTAGCGGAGCATTTGCCCGCAGGCCCACCAGCAGCTCCGCCTCCGCATCCTGGACGACGTACTCGAGCTCGGCGGGCGGATGGGAGAGCGCGAGGGGAACGGCGAGCCCCCCGGCACGCCAGATCCCCCATTGCACCGCGACGTGCTCGAATGAAGGCGGGAGAAAGAACGCGACGCGGGCTTCGGACAGATCCTCCCGGCCGCTCAGCAGTGCCGCAGCGATGCGCGCGGACGCGTCGAGCAGCGCGGCATAGCGGTACTCACCGGCGGCGTCGCTGAGCGCGACGCGCTCGCGATGGGCCTCCGCGCGCGCGATGAGCGGCAGGGACAATTCCAGGCGAGACATGCCTCAAGAAACGGGCTCGGCGGCCCGGCGGCAAGCAGAACCCGGCTACTCGCCGCGCAGCACCGCCACAGGATCGGCGCGTGCTGCGCGCCGGGCGGGGATCCAGGAGCCCAGCAGGGCAATGCCCAGGAAGAGGGCTGCCGAGGCCGCGAGCACCAGCGGATCGCCCGGCTTGACCTCGTAGAGCAGCTTCACCAGCTGCCGGGTAATCCACCACCCCAGCGCCAGGCCCGCCGCAGCGCCCAGCACCGCGTCGCGCATCGCGGAGCGCACCACTTGCGCCACCACTTGGTGCTCGGTGGCGCCGAGCGCGCGACGCGGTCCCATTTCCCGATTCCGCTGGGCCACGATATGCGAAATCACGCTGTACACCCCGAGCCCGCCGAGGACCGTCGCCAGCAGCGCGAAACAGCCCATCAGCCAGGCGCGAAAACGGGGTGACGCGGTCGCATCCCGCACTACGCTGTCGAAACCGCGCAGCTGGCTCACCGGCAGCTCGGGATCGAGGGCGCCAACGACGCGGCGGAGCTCGGGTGCCAGCGCGAGCGGAGCGCGCTCGGCGCGCAACAGCACGGTGAAATAGCCGACGGGAACTTGGGCGAGGTCGCCGTATACGATCGGTCGAGGCTCGGTGTCGAGCCCGCGATCGCGCACGTCCGCCACGACGCCCACGACTTCCCCTTCGACGCGATCATCGCCCGGCCCGGGACGGGCGCCGAGGCGGAGGTAATGCCCCAGCACTCTCCCGTCAGGCCAGAAGCGCCGGACCGCGGCAGCGCTGACCACGAGGACCTTGCGATTGCCGTAACGATCATCCGCGCTGAAGCCGCGCCCCTGGAGAATGGGCATGCGGAGCGTCGCGAAATAGTCCGGAGTCACTTCGCGCAGCTGCAGCGATTGACTGACGCCGTCGGGCACCGGAACGCTGTCGATGGTGAAGCTCGAGCTCCAATTGAAGTCGGAGAGCGGCAGCCCGAATACCAGGGCGGCGGACCGGACGCCCCGGACCGCCCGGAGTTGCTCGAGCAGCCTCACCTGGAACTGGCCGATGGTGCGGGCATCGGGGTAGCGCCGGTCCGGCAGTGAAAGGTCGGCGAGCAGCGTCGCCGAGGCATCGAAACCGGGATGCACCGACTCGAGTCGTTGCTTGCTCTTGAGTAACACGCCCGCCACCGCGAGGAGGCCGAGCGCGAGCGCGGTCTCGAGCGACACCAGCCAGCGCTGCAACCCGGTGCGGGAGCTGGTGCGTCCGCCTGCGCCGGCGAGGGCCCGGCGCAGCTCGGTGTGCCGCAGCCGTCGCGCCGGCGCGATGCCGAGCAGCAGCGCGGTGAGCAGGGTGGTGCCGAGCGTAAAGAGCAGCACCACCGGATCGAGGCCCACCTCGGCGAGCCGCGGCACCCCGGGCGGCGCCAGCCGCCGGACCAGCGCGGTGCCGGCCACCGCGACGGGT
>CAYNNS010000269.1:0-4866 GCA_964398345.1 uncultured Gemmatimonas sp.
TCCAGGTCATCCATGATGGCTACCTCCTCGCAGCTGCGTAGCTTACCGATTTAGTGACGCTTACGCGGCTTTGAGATTGCACACCCGTCCCCCTGGAACCGCCGAAGCTCTTGCCTGCCAATCGCCTAGCTTATGGCGCTTCGCGAGCAAACACACACCCCGGATGATACACGTCGCCCGGCTCGGGCCACTCGGTACAGAGGTCGGGCTTGGCCGGCCGGCCATCGGCCCGAATCCGCCCGTGTAACGAGCAGTGGACCCCGTCTTCTTGAAGGTAGCTGCAGGAAGAGATCATCTCGGCCCCCAGCGAAAATGGGCTCGCCCGTTCCACCTTGCAGAGGTAGGGGACCTTGCGGGCGAGAACCAGCGCCTCGAGCAGGCGCTGTCGCGGCGTGCACATGATCTCCACCTGCAGATCCCGGCAACACGCCGCACCGCGGCGATTGTCTGCGGTGCGACAGGGCGCCCCTACGCACGGGTTACTGCCGGCGTGAAGCGGCAGCTCACGCGGTTTCCGTGCTGGAGGTGGCAGCTCTCGAGTGACGGCATGCCCCCGCTCGACGATCTGGAACCTGTCATTCGGGAATTGTCTCGGTTCTGGCGGGTCGGGTTCGCGCGGCGGGTTCTGGCGAGAATACCCGTGCGCCGAGCACCGGGCGCCGGTCTCCTTGCCGGAGAGAAACCGGCAGGGGACGTGGAGCACGGCTTCGATGTAGAGGTCGGCGCCGGCGCGCTGCAGCGGGCCGAGGAATGTGATGCGTTCGGTGTGGCCCAGCAGCCAGGTGGCTTCGTGATCTGCCGAGCCGGGTCCATCCTCGAGCGTGGCGACCCTGAGCAGGACCCGCAACCCATCGCAATGCGGGCCCATCTTGCGGCAGGCCGGTGCAGGAACCCGGCGGGAAGTCGTCATCGGACTAAGATATGGGGATGGGGAGCAGGAGCTGAATCCAGAAGCCGAAAACTTGCGAGCGAAAAACCGCTTATTATGTTTGTGAACTTGTTCACAAGGTGATGGACCCGCTGGCCAAGAGGCGCCAGGGGACTGGCTTCAACCGCAACAATACAGGCTTGGGGGAGGCAGGGAGGCATGAAGACGATCGCGGTACTGACCGGCTTGACCGCCGCACTGCTGGCGTGCGGTGGCGACAAGAAGGCGGGTGGCGCTGATTCCACCCAAACGGCTTCGGCGACGCCGGCACCAGCGCCCGCCGCCGCAGGCGCGACCCACGACATCAACATGGTGCTCGAGGGAACGACCTACAAGTTCGTGCCCAACGAACTCTCGGTGAAGGTGGGTGACAAGGTCGTCTTCCACAACGTCAGCGGCGGTCCGCACAACGTGAAGTTCTGGGCCGACAGCATTCCCGCGGGGGCCCAGGCAGTCATCGAGCCCCAACTCAAGGACGAAATCGAGCCGCTGAGCAGCGCGCTGCTGGTCGATCCCAACGCGACGCTGGAGGTCTCGTTCGCCAATGCGCCGACCGGTGAATACAAGTTCACCTGCACGCCGCACATGGCGATGAGCATGCACGGGAAGATCACCGTAACGCAGTAACCAGTGACCGGTAACCGGTGACCGGTGACCGGTCACCGGTTACGTTTTTCCAGGAGGAGCATTCCTGTAACGACGAGTCCCGCGGTCACCACCGCCGCCAGCGAATCCATTCCGTAGTGCATCTGGCAGTACACCACCGCGACGACCAGTAACAGGCTCGGCACCGCGAGGATGATTCCGAGCCTGCGCGATCCCATCCCGGTGGCGAACGCCGCGACCAGCGCAGCGGCGACGTGGGAGGACGGAAACGCCGCGCCGTACGAGCTGCCGCGCTGCAGCAGCGCGTAGACCAGGTGGGCGGGCCCGTTGTTGAGGAATTCAGGCGATGGCTTGGGAAACTCGTAGTTAGGGCCCGCTACCGGGTACAGCAGAAAGATCACGAAACAGATGCCGTACGTCGCCGAGATCGCGAGCACCGCGCGGCGCAGGTTCCGGGTCTCGCCGCGGGCCAGGAAGTAGATCGGTCCCGCCGCCACGATGAAGTAATAAGAGGCGTAGACCGCGTGCAGCAGCGTACTCCAGAACTGACTTGGATAACGCTGCCACCACTCCCGGCTGATCTGACTCCCGAAGACCACCAGCTCCCAGTGCTGAATCGTTTTCTCGTGGGTGGTGATGGCGCCGTGTCCGGTGAGGTTGTCGAGCGCTCCGTAAAACAGACCGACCAGGATGAGCGGATAGACTTCCGCGAGTCCGCGTCCGAAGCGGCCGAGGTCGGCGCGTCGCAGCAGCAGAATGAGCGGGACGACCAGCAGGTGGGCGACGACGACCCACCAGAGCCCGGGGATGTCGCGCATCCTGCCGAGCGCGACTAGGCACACAATCCCGACGTACACCACGACGCCCCAATCCACGGGCCGGAACAGCCGTCCGGCCGTCCGCCGGTCCGCCCGTTCGACTTGGTTCATAACCATCCCGCCGCCCGGTACCACGCCGCTGTGGCGGCGAACCCGCTGGCCGCGTCATGGGCGGCATGCCAGCCGGTCACGGCCTGGAGCGGACCGGGGTCCGCGGTCCAGGCCGGGGCGAAGAATTCGTGAGCCTTGTCGCGGGTTAGCAGCGTCCTGCGTCCGGCCAGCCGCGCCGCGGCGCTGGTCGCGCCGAGCGCCAGCTGCGCGCTCCAGGCCGGCAGGCGCACCGTGCGGATGGGCCGCTCCATGACCCTGGCGACCTCCTGTGCCAGTGCCAGGCTGGTCAGCAGCTCGGGATGACACGGGTAGAACACCCGTTGGGTCGCGTTCGAGTGGCCCAGCGCCACCAGGGCTTCGGCGAGGTCCGGGGCGTAAACCAGCGAGAGCTGCTGCCCGCCATCGCCGAACACCGGGACGAGGCCCAGCCGGACCGCCTTGAACACCCGGAGGAACTCGCGATCACCCGGGCCATAGACCGCCGGCGGGCGTACGATCACCCAGTCGAGCGCCCCGCTCCGCACCACCGCTTCTCCCGCCAGCTTGCTGCGGCCGTAGGCGGTGACCGGCGCGGCGGGCTCATCGCCGCTTCTCCGGGTGCCACGGTCCACCGGGCCTGCCGCGGAGAGCGACGAAATCAGGATGCAGCGCGCCCGGGAAACCTCGGTGGCCGCTTCCACCAGTCTTGCCGTTCCGTCGCGATTCACCGGGAGAAACTCCGCGGCGTCCCGCGCGGCAACCAGACCGGCGGCGTGATAGATCACCTCTTGTCCCCTGGCGGCCTGCCGCAACGCGGCTCGGTCGTCGAGGTCGCCCGGGACCAGGGTCACACCGCGTTCCGCGAGCCCGGCGGCTTTGGCGGAAGAGCGGACCAGCGCGGTCACGCTGTCGCCGGCCCGTTGCAGCGCGTCGATCAAATGGCCACCCACGAAGCCGGTGCCCCCGGTCACCAGCGCCTTCATAGGGGCCGATCGAGCATCCGGTACGTCTTGTAGACCGTGAAGCCCATCTTGAGGAGCCCCGCATTCATCGCGGCGTTGTTCTCGAGGATCCAACCCGCCTCCCCCCACCAGATACGGTGCGCGGCTCCTTTGGTCCAGATCCAGTGGTAGAGGATCGCGTCGTAGCCCTTGCCGCGGTACTCGGGCAGGACACCGAGCAGCAGGATGCGCAAACGAGGAATGTGCTGGCGCTTGAGGGCCCAGAGCAGCTTGAGCGCCGCCGGGAACATCCTCCCCTGGCGATTGCTCCGGAAGACCACGTTCAGGTCCGGCATCGCCAGCGCGAAGCCGACGGGCACGCCGTCCTTCTCGAGGAAGGGCACCAAGTCGGGGACGACCACCGGCTTGAATTGCGTAGCCAGATGATCGATTTCATGGTCGGTCATGGGGATAAAGCCCCAGTTCCGTTCCCAGCACTTGTTGTAGAGCTCCTTGACCCGCTCGACCTCCGCGGTAAAGTCGTTCATGCGAAGCGGGCGGATCGTGAGCCCGGCGCGCTGGCGGATCAGCTCGGTGCCCCGGGTTAGTCGCTCTGGTACCGGCACGGGCGTCGTGCTGCCTCCCTGGTACACCAGCAGGTCCATCGCTTTCTGGAAGCCGGCCCGCTCGAACAGGGTGAGGTAGTATGGCGGGTTATGCGGCATCATCAGCACCGGCGGCGTGTCGAACCCGTTCACCAGCACGCCGCTCTCGTCGTTGGTCGAAAACGACGCCGGTCCGCGCATGGTGTCGAAGCCGCGCTGCCGCAGCCAGGCCGCCGCCGCATCCAGCAGCGCGTTCGCGACCGCCTGGTCCTGGACGGTCTCGAAGAAGCCGAAGAAGCCCACGCGGTCGTGATGAAACTCGTTGTGCAAGCGGTTGGCGATCGCCGCGATCCGCCCCACCACCGCCCCGTCGCGCTCGGCGAGCAGGTACGCGGCTTCGGCATGCTCGAAGAAGGGGTTCTTGCGGCGGGACAGCAGCAGCGCCACGTCCCGACGCAATGGCGGGACCCAGAGCGGGTCCCGCGCGTGCAGCCGATAGGGAAAGTCGATGAAGCGACGGACGTCGGCAGGGGATTCGGCGGGACGGACGGTTACTGCCGCTCCGCCCCTACGCCCCTCTGCCTCGCTCAGATGACCCCCAGCTCCCTGCCGATCCGGCCGATGGTCTCGACGGAGAAGTCGATCTGCTCGGCGGTGTGGGTGGCCATCACGCTGGTGCGGAGCCGGCACTGTGAAGGCGGCACCGCGGGCGGAACGACCGGGTTGGTGAAGATGCCGGCGTCGAACACCTGCCGCCACATCACCAGCGTCTGGTCCAACGGTCCAATGAGGATCGGCACGATCGGCGTTTCCGAGGGGCCGGTGTCGAAGCCGAGCGCGCGGAAGCCGTCCTGCAACCGGCGGGTGTTCGCCCAGAG
>CAYNNS010000270.1:0-4788 GCA_964398345.1 uncultured Gemmatimonas sp.
ACAACGACACTACCCTCGGCTGGTGGAATTCGACTGGGGAAGGGGACTCGACCCGTACGCCGGAAGACGTCGAGCGCGAGAAGCATCACGCCCGGCGTTATCTCGCGAGCGACGGCTGGGAGATGAACTGGGTGCTGATCCGCACCGCGCTCGCCTCGGTGGCCAACACCGCGCTCATCCCGATGCAGGACGTGCTCGGCCTGGGCAGCGAGGCGCGCATGAATCTCCCCGGCCGCGAATCGGGCAACTGGACCTTCCGCTTTTCCTGGGAGCAGGTGACGCCGGAAATCGTCGCGCGGCTCAAGGAGCTGGTCGAGCTTTACGAACGATAGCGCTCCACTGCCAGAGCCCGTCCACCGCGGCGCGCGGCAGCCGCATGCCGAGCTGCCGGGCCGCCATCACGATCTGCCCCCGGTGGTGCGCCTCGTGCGCCACGAAATAGGAAAGGATGTGCGGCGCGTCGAGCGGCAGATTGCGCCAGGTGTACAACCGGGGCGCCGGTAGCACGCCCCCCGCTTTCTGGGCCTCCATGATCACCGCCGCGATTCCCCTGCCGCTCCGGTTGAGCGCCGCCACCAGCTGCTTGCGGGTTACGCGGCGCTCGTCCACGCGCGCGGGCACCGCGATGCCGCACTCGCTCCCCAGCGTCCGGATCCAGCGCCGCCGCGCGTTGTGCAGGTGCGCCGCGATGGCGCGGATGGTCCGCCGCGGAATGTTGGGGACTTCGGCCGCCCAGAGCTTCGGAGGGATCTCCGCGACGAGGTTGGTGGTGACGCGATTGCTGGTGCGCCAGGCGGTGACCAGCGCGTCAGGCATGCGCGGGCTTGCGCCGGCCCAGCAGGTATGCCGGCACGATCCACAGCGCGCCGATCGTGCCCGCCACTGTGCCGCCCGCCGTGGCCAGCGCGATCGAGCCGAAGAGGCTGTCGGCCCGGGTTCCCACCGCGAGCGGAATCAGGCTCGCGAGCGTGGTCAGCGTCACCAGGATGATCATGCCGGCGCGGTCGGACGCGGCAGCGAGAATATCGTCGACGGTCAGCCGGGCGGAGCGCCGCTTCTCCAGGGCGGCATCGACCAGCAGAATCGCCTGGTGCACCGCCAGGCCGACCACCAGGATCACGCCCACCGCCGCTTCCCGGCTGAACGCCGTCTTGGTAATCCAGAACGTCGCCGCGACCCCGCCGAGGCAGAGCGGCAGCGACAGGAACACCATCGCCGCCGCCCAGATGGAATCGAACACCATCGCGACAGCGAGGATCACCAATACCACGCCGGTGCCGAACACCAGCCAGAGTCCCCTCGAGCTGTGATCCTCCTCCCAGGAGAACTTCTCGTCGCTGATGGTGTACCCCGCCGGCGCGGTCAGCGATTTCATGAACGCCTCGTGGGTCCGGTTGGCGAGCTTGACCGGCCCGCGGAAGTCGTAGCCCACGATTCGCACGTACTGCTGGTCCTCGCGGCTGATGGTCGCGAGGCCCTCGCGCTCCCCGACGTCGGCGAGGTCGCTCACCCGCACGGGAGAGCGCGCCTCGTTGGGCACCAGCGCGGTCTTGAGCTCATCGAGCGAGCGCTCCCGCGCGCCCTGGGCCTTCAGGTCCACCTGGGTCTCTTCGCCCTCGAACTCCAGGCGTATCCCGCCCGCGGCGCCGCGGATCTCGCGGTTGATCGCGGCGGCGAACTCACGCGAGGTAAGCCCCGCCTTGGCGAGCGCGGGCCGGTCGGGCGTCAGGATCACGCTCATCGCGCGCTCGGCGCCAAAGAAGCTGCCGGCGTTGATGTTGACGTTGCGCACCCGGGAGATCGCCTCGAGCCGCTGCTTGAGGTCTTTGGCGAGCCGCTCGACGCCGCTGAACGAGTAGCCCAGCAGCTTGATGCGATAGCTGGTCGAGGACGAGCCGCCGCCGTTGGAGAAGCCTGGTCCGGAGCCGCGCACGAAGATCGAAGCGCCTCCGATCAGCACGGCGCGCTCGGTCATCTCTTCCTCCATCGCGGGCGGGAGCGCCGTCAGCGCCGCGTCATTGGTGAAGGTCACCACCATGTTGGCGTAGGATCCGCCGCCCCGCGCCTCCACCTTCTCCACGCCGGGACGTCCCACGGCAATGTGCTCGAACTCCGCCATCCCCTGGTCGAGGCTGGTCGGATCGGAGCCGCGCGGGAAGCTCAGCTGCACAAACAGCGTCGTGCGCTGCCCGCCGAACCCGAAGTTGAAGCTGCTCCGCGGCACCCGTTTGATGAAGCCCCAGGTCACCAGGCCGAGCAGCGCCACGGTGAGCCCGATGGTGACGTAGTGCCAGCGCACCAGCGGCCGGAGACTCTTCTGATAAAACCTGCCGAGCCGCTCCCAGCCAACCCGCCCGCTCGCCCCGGTGCCCACCGAGGGAATCATGATCACCGAGGAGAACACCGACCAGATCAGCCCGAGCCCGAACGCCGCGGCGAAGGGGAAGAAGGCCGCCCGCGCGTTGCCCTGGAGATAGAGGAAGGGGAAGAGCACCACCAGCGTGGTGAGCGTGGAGCCCACCACGGCCCGCGCGATCCGCGACCCGGCTCCCGCACGGGCCTCGGCGGTATCGTCCACCCGGCGCAGCCGGTCCGTGACCACGATGCCGTCCTGCACCAGGATCCCGATGCCCATCCCTAACCCGGCGATCGTGAGCAGGTTGGCCGGCACCTTGAGCAGGTAGAGCCCCAGCGCGGTGCCCGCGATCGCGATCGCGGCGCTCCCCATCACCAGCGCCACCGCGCGCAGCCTTCGCATCCCGATCAGCAGCACCAGCGTGACCGAGGCGAAGGCGATGATGCCGCGGCGTACCAGGTCGCCGAGCTCCTTGCCCAGCGCCACGCTCTCGTCGGACTCCAGAGTCACCACCACGCCGGGCGGCAGGATCCGCTGGATGTCCCCCATCGCGCGCCGCACCCGCGCCGCGGTCTGGATCGCGTCGGCACCGGGCAGCCGGGTGATCTCCATGCCG
Source organism: uncultured Gemmatimonas sp. (assembly GCA_964398345.1). Taxonomy (GTDB): domain Bacteria; phylum Gemmatimonadota; class Gemmatimonadetes; order Gemmatimonadales; family GWC2-71-9; genus JABFSM01. Next base: position 2,973 of record CAYNNS010000270.1, read on the forward strand.
ACCTTGGGCACGCCGTTGAGCCGGGAGAAATAGCCGCGGGTATCCTCCTCAGGCCGCACCGACGCCAGCTCGCCGAGCGTGAACACCCGCCCGCTCGGCGCGCGGATCGGCAGCGCCTCGAGGTCGCGGTAGACGTGGGGCTGGTCGCGCAGCACCACGGCGCGGATGGTCGCGCCCTCCTGTTCTTCTCCCAGGGCCTGGACCATGCGGGCGTCGGCGAGCGCGACCGAGAGTAACACGGGCGAGATGTCGAGCTGGCGCAGCCGCTGCACGTCGTACGACACCGACACGCCGGTAATCGCGCTGCCGAAGCTGTTCACGCTCGACACGCCGGGGACCGAGGTGAGCCGGGGGACCAGCTGCTCCGAGGCCAGCTTGGTGAGCGTGCCGGGTGTGTAGGGCCCCGCAAGGCTGTACTGCAGCAGCGGCTCCTCGCTCAGCTCGTCCGGGACGTAGTTCTGCACCTGCGGCGCGCTGACACCGGGAGGAAAGTCCTTGCGGAGCAGCTCGATACGCTCGTGGATCGCGAGCCGGGTGAGCTGCACGTCGGCGTCGGGTTCGAGCTCGACGCTCAGCGTGGAGCCGCGGTCCCCCGAGGTGCTGCTGGTCTTCCGCACCCCGCGCACGCCCTGAATCGCGGCCTCGATCGGGCTGGTGACGTAGGTCTCCAGCAGGTCGGCCGAGGCGCCGGGCCACTGCGAGGTGATGGTGAGCTTGGGCAGCTCGACGGTGGTCTTGGTGGCGAGGGGGAGCCGGGTAAACGCCATGCCGCCGGCGAGGATCAGGGCCATGCCGAAGGCCCAGATCACGGCGGGACGGGTGCTTGCCCATCGTATCATGCTTCGGCTTCTCCGAAGGCGGTCTGGCGGTCCGGCGGTCGGGCGGTCGCCTCGGCAGCTGACGTGACCGCCTGTCCGCCTGACCGCCTGACCGCCCTTCGTTCCATCCACGCGTAAGCGGTGGGTAGCAAAAAGAACGTCACCGCCAGCGCGGTTACGCTCCCGCCGATCACCCCCGCGGCGAGCGGCTGGTAGAGCGCGCCGCCGCTGCCCCAGTTGAACAGCAGCGGAAGCACGCCGGTTACGGTCGTGATCGAAGTCATCGCGATAGCGCGGAGCCGTTGCCGCCCGCCCAGCAGCACCGCCTCCTCGATGGAGTGGCCCTGCTCGCGGTAGCGGCGGATCGCGTCGAGCTTGACCACCGCCTCGTTATCCGCCATCCCGATCATCACCACGATACCGATCAGCGAGACGGCGTTGAGGCTCTGCCCCGTCATCCACAGGAAAATCAGCCCGCCCGCCGCGGCGAGCGGCACCGTCAGCATCACCAGCAGCGGCACGGTGAACGAGGCGAACTCGCCGGCGAGCACCAGGTACATGAGCGCCGCCGAGAGGATCGCCACCAGGCTCAATTCCTGGGTGGTGCGGCGCTGCTCGGCGTCGGCGCCGGCCACCTGCCAGGTGACCCCCGGCGGCGGGGTGAGCTTGCCTAACACGCCGACCACGTCGCGGTTGGCCCGCGCGGTGCCGCCCTTCTCGACCACCGCCTCGATCACGCTCACCGGCCTCTGGTTGATGCGTACCACCTCGACCGGGGCGCGGATCTCCTTGACCTGCACCAGCTGGCCCACCGGGACGCCGCGGATCGGCGTCGCCAGCGCGGTGGCGAGGTCCTCGTTGGCGTTGCCCGCGAAGCGGACCTTGATCGGGGTCCGTCTATCGGTCTCCCGAAACTCACCGGAGGCCACGCCCCCTAACCCGCCTGCCAGCGCGTTCGCCACCGCCTCCACCGAGAGCCCGAACTCGGCGATGCGCTG
>CAYNNS010000271.1:0-4767 GCA_964398345.1 uncultured Gemmatimonas sp.
CGCCGAGGCGCCCCGGGTGGCCGCGCGCGCCGTGCTGGCCGCGCCCGACCTGGAGCCGGCGCTTCCCAGGCCGCTGCTGCGCGCCGCCGAGTGGATCGCGGGTTACTATGGCGCGCCCCTCGGCGTCACCCTGCGCGCCATGCTGCCCGCCGCGCTCTGGGGCGAATCCCAGCTCGTGCTCCGCGCCACCGGGCACTGGTCCGGCCGGCTTGGCGGGTTAGCCGAGCAGCTCCGTGACTGGGTCGAGGAAAAGCAGAGCGTCACCCTCGCCGCCGCGGCTCGGCACTTCAAGCGCGCGCTCTGGGAGGTGGCCGACCGGCTGGCGCGGGTGGGCGCCGTCGAGCTGGTGGGCGTCCCGGCCGAGACCGAAGCCAACATTGCGGGCGGGGGCCGGATGGGGCTTGGTGAGGGGCGGCTCAGGCTCGTGGAGCGCGACAAGGAATTCGCCCGCCGCCCCAGCCAGCGCCGTCTCTACGAGACCCTCGAGCAGCTCGGCGGGAGCGCATCGCTGAGCCATCTGCACAAGGAGCTGGGCTTCACGCCGGCGGTGGTGAAGGGGCTGCTCGAATCCGGGCTCGCGCACGCCGTCGAGCTGGAACGCTCGCGCGATCCCTTCGCGGGCCTCGCCGGCACACCGCCGCCTGAGCGGCTGACGCCGGAACAGGAAACAGTCCTCGAGACGCTCGCCTCCCTCCCCCCGGCTTCCGGCTCCCTGCTCTTCGGCGTTACCGGGAGCGGCAAGACCCTGGTGTATCTCCAGGCGGTGCGCCGCGCGCTCGAGGCCGGGCAGGGCGCCATCATCCTCGTCCCCGAGATCGGGCTGACGCCGCAGATGGTCAATCGGGTACGCGGCATGTTCGGCAACGCCGTCGCGGTGCTGCACAGCGCGCTGTCCGACGGCGAGCGCGCCGATGCCTGGCGCGCGCTCCGCCGCGGCGAGAAGCGGGTCGCGGTGGGGGCCCGCTCCGCCATCTTCGCGCCGGTGCAGGAGCTCGGCGTGATCGTGGTGGACGAGGAGCACGAGGCGAGCTACAAGAACGGCGAGGCGCCGCGCTACCACGCCCGCGAGGTGGCCCAGGTCCGCGCCAAGCTGGAAGGCGCGCGCTACATCCTCGGCAGCGCGACTCCGTCACTGGAGTCCTGGGCATCGACCGCCGGACCGCCAGACCGCCAGACCGCCCTCCTCAAGCTTCCGAACCGAATCGACAACCGCCCGCTGCCGCCCGTTCACATCCTGGATCTTCGGGCCGAAACCCTGATTCGCACCGGTCATGCGGTCCCCTGGTCCGAAGCGCTCGACCGGGCGCTGCACGGCGTGCTGGACCGCGGAGAGCAGGCCATCCTGCTGCTCAACCGCCGGGGCTACGCGGCGTTCCTGCAATGCCCGCAGTGCGGCTTCGTGCCGGAGTGTCCCGACTGCAACATCGCCCTCACCCTGCACCGGGTCCCGCCGGGCCTGCGCTGTCACTACTGCGCGAGGCACTTTGCCGTGCCCGCGAAGTGCGAGCGTTGCGGCCACGCGGTCCAGCGGGCCCACGGCATCGGCACCCAGCAGTTGGAAGAGCTGGTCGCTGCGCGCTTCCCGCGCGCTCGGCTCGCCCGGATGGACCTCGACACCACCTCCACCCGCTGGAGCCACTTCCGAATTCTCGAGAAGATCGACCGCGGCGAGGTGGACATTCTGCTCGGCACCCAGATGATCGCGAAGGGGATGGACTTCCCCAACGTGACGCTGGTCGGCGTCGTCGATGCCGACACGGCCCTGCATCTCCCCGACTTCCGCGCCGCGGAGCGCACCTATCAGCTGCTGGCCCAGGTGGCTGGGCGCGCGGGGCGCGGACCCAAGGGCGGCAAGGTGCTGGTGCAGACCCGTAACCCGGAACATCCCGCGCTCCGCTTTGCCGCGAAGCACGCTACCGAAGCATTTCTGCAACACGAGGCGGAGGTACGCAAGGACCCGCCCTATCCGCCCGAGACCAGCCTGCTCAACGTGATCGTCTCGGCGGAAGCCGAACGCGCCGCGATGGACGCCGCGGTCGCGGCGGCGGGCTGGCTCGAGAAGCTGATCGCCTCGCAGCGGCTGCCGCTCACGCTGCTCGGCCCGGCGCCGTGTCCGCTAACCCGCATCCAGAAACGCTGGCGCTGGCACGTGCTGCTCAAGGGGGCGGTCGAGGAGATCGGAAGGGTCGTCCGCTACGCCGCGCCGAGGTTGGAGGGGACGGGGAAAGCGCGGGTAGTGCTGGATCGCGATCCGGTGAGTCTGCTCTAGTCACTGGGTGAGCCTCTGGAGCAGCACCTCACCACGCTGGTACGTGATCACGTACACCCGGTCGTAGTCCTTGTCCTTCCATTTGGGTGGCGCGGGCTTGACGCCGAGCGCCGCAGCGAGCTGGGGGATGTTCTCGTGGTTCCAGCAGATCAGCACGGTTTTCCCGGAATACGCCGGGTCGCGGAGGATCAGCTTGGCCAGCTTGTTATAGTCGTTCCCCGTAAAGGGAGTCTTCACCTCCAGCTTGAGCGCCTTCGCCAGCGGGGCCACGGTTTCCTGGGTGCGCTGGCCGTTGTTGTCCTTGGTCGTCTTCGTCGCAAACAATGCCACCGGAGCGCCGAACCGGGTCAGCATCGGATTGCTGTTGATGAAAGTCACCAAGCGCTCGGCGCGCTGGACGCCCTCCGGCGACAGGTGGGGATTATTGTCGTCGTCGGGTTTTTCCGCATGCCGGAAGAGAATAATCTGGGCCGGGGGCTTCGCCGCGGGGCGCCCGACCCCCGGCTCCACCAGAGTTGCCAGTACGAGGAGAGTATTCATGGCGTCACCGGGCCCCCAACCGCGCCACTATGGCCTTCATGCGCGGGTCAGCCCGCAGCTTCGGCCCCAGCAGCATGTCCAGGGTCAGAACCTCGCTCGGCCCTCCCAATGTGGTGGAGGGTTTCTGCAGGAGTGCGACCGTGGCTTCGTCGCCACTCAGCCAGCGGGTGTAGGCAACCGCCACCTCTGCATCTTTCAGATGGCGCAGCTCCTCCACCATCGCGGCTCGGGTCCCCGGGTCGCGCAGCCGCTGTTCGACGTGTGCCGCAGCCGCACTGTCCATCGTACCCTCGCCCACCAGATAGCGGCGACAGGCCTCGGCCGCGAGGTCGAAGTGCCCCAGCCCCAGCTCGTGTCCCACCTTGCAGCGCCATGCGTACCAGGCCTGGGGTGACTGCGCGAGCCCCTGTTCATACAACGGGGTGGCGTCGGCGAGGCGGTCCGCGCCGTCGTAGAGGCACGCGACCGAAAGCGTGATGACGTGGGACAGCGGGTCGAGCCGGTGGGCCGTCTCCATTTCACGAATGGCCTCGTCCCAGCGATTGTCCACCGCCAGGCGATAGCTGTACCACTGATGCCCGGTGGCATACCCTGGACTGAGCCGAATCCCCTGCTCGTAGGCCGCGGTCGCTTCGGCGATGCGTCCGCGCTTGTCCAGAATCTCGCCCAACGAGGTCTGCGCCTCGCCGAGCCGCGGCGCCAGCGCGATGGCCCGCCGCGCGGCACGCTCGGCCAGCGTGAGAATCGAGTCGGGATTGATGCCGGGGACGTTGTACTCACCCGGGACCGAGAGGGCATACGCGTCGGCGAGGCCGGCCCAGGCCAGCGCATACGACGAGTCGAGGGCCACGGCACGCTGGAACGCCTCCGTGGCGTGGATCATTCCCTCGGTAGTGCGCAGGTTCCAGTGATAGCGTCCGAGCAGATACGCGTCATAGGCCTGCGTATTGCGGGTTATGCCCCGCGCCGCGCTCGAGTCCGCCGCGGGCGCCAGCGTAAGCTTGAGCGCGGCCACCGCCGACTTGGCGACCTCATCCTGCACCGCGAAGATCTCGGTCACCATCCGGTCAAAGCGCTGGGTCCACATCAGGGTGCCGTCCGCCGCGCGGATGAGCTGCGCCGTGATGCGGAGCTGATCGCCGGCGCGCTGCACGCTGCCCTCGAGCACCGACGCCACGTGCAGCTGCCTGCCGATCTCGCGCACCTCGGCGTCCCGGCCGCGGAAGGAGAAGGCGGAGGTGCGCGCGGCGACGGTGAGCCCCGGCACGTTGCCCAGCGCGTTGGTCAGCGTCTCTGCTATGCCGTCGCCCAGATAGGCGTTGGTGTGGTCCGCGCTCAGGTCGGCAAACGGGAGCACCGCGATCGACGCCGTGGCCGGGGCAGCGGCCCCGCGTGATGCAGCAGTCCGCCACACCAGAACGCCGGCAGCGAGTACCGCCAAGCCTAGGCCGACAGCGAGCGGCCAGAGCGCGCGACGCGTCCTCGCACGGGGCGGGGATGCCGGGCCGGCGCTTGCCGACTTGATCGCGGCGCCGAATTGCGCAACTGGGTTGAAGCGGTCGGTCGGCGTCTTGGAGAGCGCGCGCTGGAGAGCGTCCACCACCGGTGCCGGTACGGCTGGGCGCAGGTGGGTGATCGGCGGCGGATCGGCGATCAGGTGCTGCCGCGCGATGGCCGCCGCGGTCGGGCCTGAGAAAGGCGGCTGCCCGCCGAGCATTTCGTAGAGCACGCAGCCGAGGCTGTAGAGGTCGCTCCGGCCGTCGATGTCGCTCTCACCCGCCGCCTGCTCCGGGCTCATGTACGCCGGGGTTCCCATCGCGAGCCCCGTCTGGGTGAGCCGCTCGCCTCCCGCGGCGGTCACGGCCCTGGCGATTCCGAAATCCGCCACCACCGCATGGCCGCCCTCGAGCATGATGTTCTCGGGCTTGATGTCGCGGTGCACCACGCCGCGGGCGTTC
>CAYNNS010000272.1:0-4766 GCA_964398345.1 uncultured Gemmatimonas sp.
ACCGGCGATCCCTTTGCAAGTTTTCTGATTGGAGCCGTTCAGAATTGGTTTCTGCCTTTACCTCAGCCCCGCAGGGACGGTACACTTCTCGCATGGCCTGCATAGGTTGTTCCCATTTTTCTCAAACCTTGAGCCGGCGCTGATTCCTTTGGCGGTCTCATACACTGACCCCCGACGTCCGCTGCGACTGGCGTTCTTCGTGGATTCGATGGAAATCGGCGGCAGCGAGCTCAATGCCATTCGGACGCTCGAGTCCCTGGACCGCTCCCGCTTTGACCTGACGGTTTACCACCTCGGCCGCCAGGGTCCACTCCTCGAGCGCTACAAGCGGCTTGGGGTCACCTTGATTCACATTTCAGTCCGAAGCTTCAAGCATCCCTCGGCATTCCGGGCCGGAGTCCGCTTGTTCCGCTCCCTGAAGCAGCAGCGGATACAGGTGCTGCACGCCCACGACATCTACTCCAACATTTTTGCGGTTCCCTGGGCCCGGCTCGCCGGGACTCCGGTCGTCATTGCGAGCCGGCGCTGGCAATACGCCGTGCCGAGCCGGAGCCACGTCGCGGCCAACCGAATCGTGAGCCGCATGGCGACGTGCGTCCTGGCGAACAGCGAGGCCGTAAGAACTACCCTGCGTGTCGAGGATCGGGTTCCCGAGTCGCGTATCGCTGTCATTCCCAACTTCGTCGGCCCCGAAGCATTCGCCGGGTACCCCGAGGATGCCCGGCTTGCACTCTTTGGCCAACTCGGCATTCCTCCCGGCGTACCGGTCGTCGGCTCCGTCGCCCGGCTTTCGACCACCAAGGATCACGCGACCCTCCTCCGCGCCGCCGCGCCGGTTTGCGCCGAGAGCCCGATGCATCTTCTGCTGATCGGGAGCGGACCTACGCTCGAGCCGCTGCGCGCGCAGGCGGCGACACTCGGAATCGCAGACCGGGTGCACTTTGCCGGAACCTTGCCGAACATCCCTAACCCGCACGGCCTGCTCGATGTCTCGGTCCTGGCTTCCCTGACCGAGGGCTTCCCGAACTCGGTGGTCGAGGCCATGGCGGCCGGCCGTCCCGTAATCGCCACCGCCGTTGGAGGGACGTCGGAGGCACTCCAGGAAGGCCGCACCGGGTACCTCTTCACTCCCGGCGATGCGACGGCACTGGCGCGCTCGCTCCGTGCGCTGCTCGCGTCGCCGGAGCAACGCCGCTCGTTCGGGGAGGCCGGAAAGGCGCTCGCAGAGACGCGCTACCATCGCGACCGTGTCATCCCTCACCTTTCCGACTGGTACTACGCTGTCCTCTCCGCCTCCTGAGTCGCCCGGACCGGCGCCCGTGATCAGGGTGTTGCTGGTGGCTCCCGCGCACATGGTGGGCGGACAGGCGCACGCCGCACGCGACATCTCCCGAGGTTTTGCGTCGGACCACGAGATTCAGGTTGCCGTCCAGGCGATCGACCCGCGCCTCAAGGGAAGCCTGCGGGCGCTGACCGACGTGAAGGTGTTGCGCTCCCTGATGCGCCCCCTGCTCTACACCCGTCAACTGTTTGTCACCACGCGCCGTGCCGATGTTCTGCAGGTTCTGGGGGCGGCCCATACCGCATTCCTCTTCGGGGCCTTTCCGGCCATCATGATCGGGCGTCTGCTGGGCCGTCCCATCATCCTCAATTATCACGACGGGCGGGCGCGGGATCAGTTTCGCTACTGGGGAGCCTTTCTCCGCCGCGTGCTCCGCCTGGTCGACCTCATCGTGGTACCCTCCCGCTACCTTCAGAAGGAATTCCGTGAGCACGGCTTTGAGGCGGAGGTGATTCCGAACATCGTCGACACCGACAGCTTTTCCTATCGCTCGCCCGATGTGCTCCCCCAGCGACTCATCTCTACGCGACTGCTCGAGCCGCTCTACGCCTTGGAAGTCACGTTGCTCGCCTTTCGCAGGCTCAAGCTCGATTACCCTGGGCTGGTGCTCGACATCTACGGGAACGGAGCCGCCGGTACGCGGCTGCGTGAGTTGACCCGCCGCCTCGAGCTGTCCGACGTCACGTTCCATGGGGAAATACCCCATGCGCACATGGCGGAAGTTCTGAGGCGCGGTGGCATCATGGTCAACAGCTCTCGGATCGACAACATGCCGCACTTCGTGCTCGAGGCCTATGCCGCCGGCGTCCCGATCGTTAGTACCGCCGCGGGCGGCATTCCTTATATGATTGACCCCGGTCGCACCGGGCTCCTGGTTCCCCCCGACGATCCCGACCGGCTCGCCGCCGCGATCCGGCAGCTGCTTACCGACCCCGAGCTGGTATTGAAGCTCAGCATAGAGGGTCATCGCGAAACCCCGCGCTACACCTGGGCGCACGCCAAGGAAGAATGGCGCCGCGTCTATCGCCGGGTAGTGGCGAAAACGATGCGGCAGGAGGTGACGTGAAGCAGGTCGTCCTGCATGGCGGCAAGGCCGCTCTGCTCGAAGTCCCCATCCCCGCGGTACCCACCGGCGGCGTCCTGGTCCGCACGGGCTATTCTGTGATCAGCTCTGGCACCGAGCGCGCCAATCTGCAAAGCACCGGCGAGTCGCTCCTCGAGAAAGCGCGCCGGAAACCCGAACTGGTCACGCAGGTCCTTCAGTCCATTGAGAAGGACGGCCTCGCCGTCACCGCCGATCGGGTGCTCAATCGGATCAAGGAGCCTATTGCCACGGGGTATTCCTGTGCCGGCGTCGTCACCCGGGTCGGCGACCAGGTGAAGGACCTCGCGGTAGGGCAATGGGTGAGCTGCGGTGGCGCCCGCTACGCCAATCACGCCGAGTATGTGTCGATCCCACGCAATCTCTGTTGTCCGGTTCCGGATGGTGTTTCCCCCGCCGACGCGGCCTCGGCGACCCTTGGAGCGATTGCGCTGCAGGGCGTCCGACGTGGTGGCGTCGAGCTCGGTCACGTGGTTGCCATCGTGGGTCTCGGGGTGGTGGGTCTGCTGGAAGTCCAGCTCGCCCGAGCCGCGGGAGCCCGGGTGCTCGCCGTGGATCCTCAGGCGGGTCGACGCGAGCTGGCTGCCCGTTTCGGAGCGTCCTGCACGGCGGCGCCGGAAGATGCCGAAGCGCTCGCCGCCGAGCTCAGTGGTGGGTTAGGTGTCGATGTCTGTTTGATCGCCGCGGCAGCCAAGAGCAACGAGCCGCTCTTGAGTGCCATGCGAATGACCCGCAAGCGCGGCGTAGTCGTGATTGTGGGGGACGTCGGGCTTTCGATGACACGTTCCCCCTTCTACGAGAAGGAAATCGACCTTCGCATCGCCTGCTCCCTCGGCCCTGGCCGGTATGATCCCAGCTATGAAGAGGGCGGCATCGACTATCCGCTTCCGTATGTGAGGTGGACCGAGAACCGCAACATGCAGGCGTACCTCGAGCTCCTGCGCGACGGCCGGGTACTCTGGACCCCTCTTGTCACCCACTCTCTCGAGCTCGGCGAGGCCGAGCGGGCCTTTGAGTTGCTGGATCAGGACTCGGCCGCGCTTGCGATAACGCTCACGTATGATCACGCGTCACCAGCACTGCGACCGTCACCGTCACCGTCACCGTCACCGTCACTCAGGTTCCCCCTCGCGAAACAGAGCAGGGTCAGACTCGGGGTCATTGGGGCGGGCTCGTTCACTCGAGCCACTCACTTCCCTGTGCTCCGCCGTTTGGCGGATCACTTCGCCGTGACCGGCGTCGCCACCCGTTCCGGCTTGAGCGCCACCGTCGCGGCTCGGGAAATCGGCGCGCCGGTCGCCACTTCGGATTACCGCGAGCTGCTCGCTCGCGACGATGTCGATGCGGTGCTCATTGCCACCCGCCACGATCAGCACGCGCGTCTGGCCATCGCCGCACTGCAGGCGGGGAAGTCCGTCTTGCTCGAGAAGCCGCTGGCGGTGGAGCAGTCCGAGCTCGATGCGGTGCTCGAAGCGATCCAGAGCTCTGGATTGCCCTTCCTCGTGGGATTCAACCGGCGCTTTTCCCGGGGGGCTACGGTGCTGCGGGAACGCGTTGCCGCGCACGCTGCGCCCGCAGTCATCGAGTATCGGGTCAATGCTTCGCGGGGCGGTCCCAACGATTGGAGTCAAACGGCCGAAGGCGGTGGCCGCGCCGTCGGGGAAGCCTGTCATATGGTGGATTTTCTCCATGCGGTCCTCGGGCAGCCCCTCGAAGCCCTCCAGGTCATGCCTCGTCCGGGAGAATCCGCCGACGCCAATTTTTCCGCGCAGCTGCGCTTCCGGGATGGGTCGGTCGCGCATCTCCTCTACACCACCCTGGGCAGCTCCGCGCTGCCCAAGGAGCGCGTCGAGGCCTTTCTGGGGGACGAAGTCGTGCTGGTCGATGACTTCCGTACCGTGGAGTCACTGAAGTCGGGGTTGCGCGGCAAGCGCAGCGTCAAGAGCGACAAGGGCTATCGCGACGAGTGGCTGGCGTTCTATCACGCCTGTACCGGCGGTTCTCCTCTTCCGATCCCGCTCGAGCAGCTCCGATCGGTGGCCGAGGCCACCTTCCGGATTCGCGACGCCTGCAGGAGCTGACCCATGTGTGGCATTGCCGGAACGATGCGCCTGGGATCGGAGCAAGCGGCCTCTGCCGAGGTGGTGCAGCGCATGTGCGATGCGATGCCCCACCGTGGACCCGACGACAGCGGGATCTGGCTCTCACCGGACCGTTCGTGCGCGCTCGGCCATCGCCGGCTCTCGATCGTCGATCTTAGCTCGGCCGGCCACTGTCCCATGTCGAACGGGGACGGACCGGTCTGGGTCCCCCTAACCGGCG
>CAYNNS010000273.1:0-4739 GCA_964398345.1 uncultured Gemmatimonas sp.
CGCGGCGGCCGAAGCGCTGCTGGGCCCCGCCAGCTCCAAGCGCCTGTTATACCGCAATCGAGCGAGCACGCTTAGCGCTCGGGCCCGAGCATTGGTAGCAGATTGGCTTACTGCTCCATTAGCGTGGCTTTGTACCTCCAGCTACGATCAAAGATGAATGTCGGGTCGTCCTGACCACGAATGTGGCGGATTCCTGGATCTCGAATCGCGAAGCCGATACCCAGGTTGAACATCCATATCTGACGTTGTTGGCCTGGGGTCTTCAAGACGCGATTCAATGCAGCAACTCCCTTCTGGCACTGCCTGGTCGCATGCTCGAGACGGACGTTAGGCTTCAGCGTGCGAGGTAGATCGAGGGAGTCGCGAACGTCCTTGTAGTCCGACGCATCGCTCTGGATGAGTTTGGTTAGGTATTCGATGAGTCGAGGAACGTCGAGGCTATCGGGTGGCGCACAACTGGCGCGTGTGCCTTCTGATGTCCTGCGTAGGCCGATCAGAGTGGCTAGGGCAAGGATGAAGCGAAAGCTCGTGTAGGGAACCGGAAACCAAAGGCGGCGGTTGTTCGGCATCGGATTCGGTCTCGAATGACGGGTCTTGGGGCCTCGTCATCCTCTCGATCTGGTTGATTGCGGTATAACGACCTGCGCTTGAGCTGCGGGGCCCAGGCTGAGGCCGCCGCGTTCTATAAGATATCGTTCCCGCGGCGGCCGAAGCGCTACTGGGCCCCGACAGCTCCAAGCGCTTGTTAGGCACCTGGCGGCGTCCGTGCGACCGGAAGTCTGGGAATCTCCGCGTCTGGACCGAAGATCCACTGTTGATTGATTGCCGATTCGTGGAAGTAGAGACCCCTTTGCCCTCCACGGCGGCGCCAGAACACGCTCGTGGAGGGGAGTAAGTAGCGCTGAGTCGCGCCACGGGTTGGCGGCAGATACCATGCGTGGCCGCCAGCATTCTCCCGCCTCTTGTCGGTGTAAAACTGCCATGCAGACTCGGCGACAGTAGTGTCGGAGGAGAGGATCAGGGCTCCCGCGACATACGGGCGTTTGTGGTCACGAGAGCAAAAGAGGAGCGCAGGAAGACCTCCAACCTTCGGGCCGAGCGCCAAGTTCTGGAGCTGACCGAATGACGGCTCGATGAAGTGGTCTGGCTGCCACCGGTGGAACGAGGGGTACCACCATTCAAAATATGTCCCATCACCGTCTGCACGCAGCTGACCGCGCGAATCGCGCAGAGTCCGCGCGTATCCGGAATCCACAACAAATCTGTACCCCGCTTCACGCGTCAGACCATACAGGCCTGCGCTGCCGGGCGAGTGTGATACTCGGGCCTCGTCGATGCTGCCTACTTCAGTTTCGTAGGCGGTTTCGCGGATCCAACTCAGGCGGAGAGTCAAGCCGAGAGCTCTGGGCACGAGGTCGTATTTCATTCGGAGCGTGGTCCACAGGCGTCGTGCTTCTGCCTCATCGGCGCTGGGACATTGAACCTTCAATCCAGTTGCCACGAGCTCAGGGAGAGGCGCTGCGAACGGCTCGAGAGTGAGCCCAAGGACGCTATCCGCTGCGGTCCATCGAAGGGTGAGCGGACGATACCCGATCGCTCGCACGCTGATTCCATTAATTGCGGCAAGCTGAGTTGGAGAAAAAACGAAGCCCCCCCGCGCGTCCGTTGTCGCATGATCGCGCTCGGTGGACTGTGTCCATAGGGTAACAACGGCTCCAATCAGGGGAGTGCCGTTTGGAGCAACTACTCGGCCGTGCACTTGCGCGATTAGTTGCGTCGGGAGAACGACGAGGAGAGAGCGAGTGATGGCAAGGACGAGAGCAAGCCGTGTCATAGACTTCTCTCTCAGGAAAGACCAATTAAGCCGCCAAGGGTGCCTAACGACCTGCGCTTGAGCTGCGAGGGCGTGCGGCAGCAGCCGCACAGCCTCGCGATTGAATATACCGTGCGGCTGCTGCCGCGCCTACGCCCTCGGCGGCTCCAAGCGCGGGTTAGGCAGCAGCTAGAGCACGCTGGAGCTTCTCCGAGTCGAGTGGCTCTGCCCACCATTGATCTGGCGGGAACTGACTATAGTGTTCTTTGCAGTACTTGAAGCCCGCGGGGGTGAGGTAGAACTGACCAGCATCAGTCTCGCCGATTAGGCCTTCGCCAAGCAGCTTGTTTCCCGCCTCGCGAAACTCAAGGAACTCTGGCGACGTTGCGTTGATCCGGAACGTGAAAAGCTGATCCTTGTCTGGAAATCTGTTAACCTGCTGGGTCCATAGTGTATTGAGGATCTTGTATTCAAGCGGCTGCCGCGGCTTGGAAGTGGTGTGCGCAGGATCGACTTGGCCAGTGACCGTTGACATATGGAAGTGCTGGTTTACGGACGCACTCGCCCCAACGATTGCCGCGACGTCACTTCGGAGGCTCGTTACTTCCGCCTTTATCTCTTCTTTGGCCTCTTTGATTGCTTGTTTGAGCTTGACGCCGAGGAGTCCCACCTCGCTGAAGAGCGGGGAGAGCAATAGTGCCATCCAGACCACGAAGATCAAGGCATCTACGGTTGTGGCACTACCAGCGAGTGCGGGGCCGAGTCGACGAAGCAAAAACAGACCGAGTGCAACGACGAGCACCAGCCAGTAGAGCACTCGAAGCCACGTGGGCATTTTCATAGCATTTTTTGGATAAAGGCTGCTGCCTAACGACCTGCGCTTGAGCTGCGGGGCCCAGGCTGAGGCCGCCGCGTTATGTAAGATATCATTCCCCGCGGCGGCCGAAGCGCTACTGGGCCCCGACAGCTCCAAGCGCTTGTTAGGCGCCGTTGCGGGCCAACGCCGTCGCTCCGCTGCTGACGGCCTCCAAGAGGGTCAGTGTTCCGCCCGCGCTGACACGATCCCGAGGACCTTCCAAGTGCCGCACTCAATGCGCACACGAGCGTCGCCTGCTCGGTCAGGACCACCAGGGCGGTGAACGGAGTAGTCGCCCTGCTCCGGCCAAGTCGCGGGATCGTCCGAACCGCCCGCGGGCTTCCGCTTGTACGAGCGAGCAATTTGGTAAGTCGTGCCTGTCGTTTCATCGAGGAGGTGTAGAGCACAGGCAGTCTGCGGAGGCTTCGTGGTGGAAGGCTCGGCCGAGCCTGGCAGTGGAGGCCAGTCGCGAACGACGAGGCGGACACGTTGGAGCTCGGTGCTGAGCTTGGTGTCTACCTCGTCCGAGCGGCAAGCAGCTACTACACTGAGCGCGACAAGGGATGCGATGAATCGATGCATGGAACTCTTGCCCCAGGAAGACGAGCGCCTAACGACCTGCGCTTCTGCTGCGGGGCGTGCCGAAGCCGCCGCAGACCAAGTTGGAAGATACTTTGCGGCGGCTGAGGCGGTCACGCCCCGGCAGCAGCAAGCGCTTGTTAGGCCTCATTCTTGGACTAAGAACAACGCTTAGTCCAGAGGGCACTCGCTAGAGCTCTTGCTCGTTCAGCGTGAGCTGTGCTGAGCGCGGTGCGAGGCGCGTTCTCGATAGCATGACGTGTGGCAGCAAGGCTGGCTTGGAGGCCGTCTCGCAAGGCCACAGCCATAACCGCCGCGCTATCGATCGAAATCTCTTGTATGAAACCGGACACCCGACCGCCGCTATCCAAATCGACTGACGCTAGTGTTTGATGCCAGTTGTCAACGACGAGCTGATCTGTGAAGAACAGTGGAGTGCCCGCTGAGTCGAATGCAATGCTAATAAGGCGTGGTGCGGGTCCCACAGGGATAATCTGGCCGGCGGGGTTCCTGAGTAGAACCTTGGACTTCCCGACTCTGAACATAAAGCCGAAGGCAGGATCAGCAGTTCGTAAGCGAGGCACGACCTGGCAGTTGAGGTTGGTGTCTGCGGGTACGGAAAGGAGCACGCTATCGCGATCGATTTGTGCTGCGAGCTGTTGGCTGGGAGCGAGGATCGCTGCGACAAGTACCAGCTGAATGGCTTGACGGTTCGCGTGACGCTTGATCATCGCGACGTCCATTTGAGAATGAGGCCTAACGACCTGCGCTTGAGCTGCGGGGCCCAGGCTGAGGCCGCCGCGTCATTTAAGATATCGTTTCTGCGGCGGCCGAAGCGCTGCTGGGCCCCGACAGCTCCAAGCGCTTGTTAGGCAGCGGCTGCTACGGCAAGAGTCGCTCGGCGCGCACGCAGACTTCCGTAACGCCATTCGGGCCTGTGATAAACAGCGAATCACCGTTTACGCGGTATAGGTAGCGACTCGGTCGCGAAGACCGCGGGTTCTTGCTGACCCACGGAGTGGCAATCAGGGTGTCCCCTTGTAGCTCATAGCGCCCACTACTTGCGGCAAATGGAGCCCAAGTCATAAGGAGCTGTTCGACGGTCCGCGCTGAATCGGGTAACGCTGGGCGTGGACCGTTGAGAATCAAGACCATTGTGCTGTAGTACTCTCGCGTGAAGAGTCTCAACCCGGTTACTGCGCCCTCCCGCCCCAGATCTGGCGCTGGATGGACGGGTGTCGATTGCACGGCGCGAGTGCCAACGAACATGACTGTCCGCCAAGCGCCAAGGAGCGGGTTGACGGCAGGTGTCTGCGCGGGTGAGGTCGGTGGCAGCGCCAGCGTGGGAATGAGGAACCCTGTGCGAACAACGCGGAGGACTCTGTTGGCCGCCTTCAAGGATCCTCCAAACGCAATGATGATGGATAGTCGCTGCCTAACGACCTGCGCTTGAGCTGCGGGGCCCTGGTGAGGCCGCCGCGAATCCAGAGT
>CAYNNS010000274.1:0-565 GCA_964398345.1 uncultured Gemmatimonas sp.
GGAAACCGGGGCCCGCCGCAGCGGCAGGAAAATCTTGAAGCTGTTGCCCTTGCCGAGCTCGGAGTACACCGAGATGTCGCCGCCGCTCTGGCGCACGATGCCGTACACCGTGGAGAGCCCTAACCCGGTGCCGCTGCCTTTCGGCTTGGTAGTGAAGAAGGGCTCGAAGAGGTGCCGCTGGGTGTCGGGCGCCATCCCGGTGCCGGTGTCGCTCACCCCGAGCATGGCGTAGCGCCCCGGCCCGATCCCGGGGCGGGTCCGGGTGTATTCCGCATCCAGCTCCACCAGGCCGGTGCGGAGCTCCAGCCGGCCTCCCGTCGGCATGGCGTCGCGGGCGTTGAGCACCAGGTTCATCAGCATGCGCTCGATCTGACTGGCATCGGCCTCGACCAGGGGCGACTCGCCCAGCTGGATCTTGAGCTCGATGTCCTCGCCGATCACCCGCCGCAGCAGCCCTTCCATCGCGTGCACCACCGCGTTGAGGTCGAGCGCGGCGGGCCGCAGAAT
This sequence comes from uncultured Gemmatimonas sp., assembly GCA_964398345.1. Taxonomy (GTDB): domain Bacteria; phylum Gemmatimonadota; class Gemmatimonadetes; order Gemmatimonadales; family GWC2-71-9; genus JABFSM01. Next base: position 508 of record CAYNNS010000274.1, read on the forward strand.
CTGCCCCCGGCTGAACGCGAGCAGCTGCCGGGTCAGCTCCGCCGCCCGCGCCGCGAGC
>CAYNNS010000274.1:575-4729 GCA_964398345.1 uncultured Gemmatimonas sp.
CTTCCTTGACCGCTTCGGGGTAGCCGAGGATCGCCGTCAGCAGGTGGTTGAAATCGTGCGCGCCGCGGCCGGCCAGCCGGCCGATCGCCTCGAGCCGCTGGGTCTGCCCGAGCCGCTCGTCCATGAGCCGCTCCAGCGTGACCTCGCGCCGGGTGCCCCAGATCCGCCGTAACCCGCCCTGCTCGACGATGCCGATCAGGTCGTTGACGAAGCGGCGCGGCGGATCGCCGTTGCGCCCCTGCTCGGTCTCGGCCTCGGAGCAGCGATAACCCGCGTCGATGAAGCCGACCAGCAGCTTGTGGCTCGCGGGATCCTTCGGGAAGAGCACGTCGAGCGGAATCCGGCTCAGCTCGGGCTGCACGTCGAGCCCGTGCATGCGCGCCAGAGAGGCGTTGCACTCGGCGAGCGGCGAGAGCTGGTACCACGACGCGATCTGCAATTCGCGCGAGAGACTGGTGCTGAGCGGCGGCACGAACTCGACCCGCCAGATGCCTTCGCTCGCGTTGGTGAAGAAGGCCCGCAGGCTCGCTTCGTTGTCGCGCAGGCGCCGGGTCGACGAGGCGACCCGCTCCACCATCGCGTTGAAGGCGTGGCCCAGCTTGCCGACCTCGCCGGGGAGGTCCTCGTTGACGCGCTGGGCCTCGTCGCCCGAGACGATCTGCCCGGTGACCTCGGTCATCTCCTCGATCGGACGGCCCAGCCGGCGGCCCAGCGCGACCGCGGCCAGCGTCCCCAGCACCACCACCAGCGCGGCGATCAGCATGGCGCGCCGGAGATAGGCGCGTGCCGGCGCTTCGATCACGTCGTACTCGGTGCGCACCGCGAGCAGCCACGGCGTGCCCACGATCGGCGCCGCCAGCCCCAGCACGTCGTGGCCGGCCCAGCTGACGTGGCTGACGGTATCGATCCGCAGCGTGGACGGCGGCGGCACCACGAAGGCACCGAGGTCGGTCCAGACGCCCGTTGCCGGACTGCCCAGCAGAATGCTGTTGCCGGTACCGAGGATGACGTTGTAAGCGTTGCGGCTCTGCGCGGAGAGCGCCATGCGGGAGCGGTGTACCAGGGCGCCGATCACCGCGCCGCCCCGGTGCACCGGAGCGTAGGCGTCGTAGTACATCACCGAGTCGCTGAGCTTGCGGTAGGGTCCGAAGCCGACGTGGTCCCTGGCCTCGAGATCCGCCAGCTCGATCGGCGGGCCGAACCCGCCCGGCACCGAATCGGGAATCCGGGTCAGCAGCGCGTGGCCCGACGCGTCGAGCACCGCCACACCGGCGCGCACGTCACCGGGGAGGCGCAGCGCCACGAGGACGGCGGCGCTGTCCCGCTTGCCGCCCGAGACCACAAACGCCGCCACCGTCGAATCGTCGGCGGCGCGCCCGAGCCGGGCGACCAGATCCCTGGGGCCCCGCGCGACCAGGGGGGCGAGCTGGTCGCCAAGCTGCCGCAGCCGGTCGGCGCGGAGCTGGCGGGTAACGCGCAGCACCTGGAGATACGACAGCAGCGAAATCGCGGCGGTGACGATGACCAGCAGCACCGAGACCAGAACCGCGATCCGGCGCCGCAGGGAGTGATTGATCCAGTGGCCCAGTCCGTTCATGGCTCCGGGCGATGCATTGGTGAGGGTTAGATCACGATAACAAACTCGACCAACCCGGCCAAGCCCCTAAGCCTTCTTGGTAGAGCGGGTTCGCTTGGGGGCACGGGGCTTCCTGACCGCCTTGGGGGCGCGCGGAGCCCGGCCGCGCTTTTCGTCGAGCAGCTCGACCGCGTGCGCCAGCGTGACATCGGCGGGATTGGTCCCCTTGGGAATCGACGCGCTCACCTTGCCGTGCTTCACATACGGACCATACTGGCCATCGTACACCGCCACCGGCTGCTGGTCGGCGGGATGCGGCCCCAGGTCGCGCAGCGGCGGCGGCGCCACCCGGCGGCCGCGGGTTAGCTTGGGCTGCGCCAGCAGCTCGAGCGCGCGCGGCAGCGTCACGGTGAGCACCTGGTCCTCGCCTTTGAGCGACCGATAATCCTTCCCCGCCTTGCCCTGGTCGTGGACGATGTAGGGGCCGAAGCGGCCCTGACTCGCCTGGATCTTGGCGCCGCTGTCGGGATGCACGCCGAGCAACCGCGGCAGCGACAGCAGCCCGACCGCGAGGTCGAGCGTCACGTCTTCCGGCTTGACCCCCTTGGGAAGACTCGCGCGCTTGGGCTTGGGATTGGCGTCGCTCACTGTGCCGAGCTGCACGTAGGGACCGTACTGGCCGGTGAGCACCATGATAGGCTCGCCGGTTTTCGGGTGATGGCCCAGCACGTCAGGACCCTCGAGCTTCTGGCGCAGCAGTTCCTCGACTCGCACCATGGTGAGATCGGCCGGGGCCGCGTCGCGCGGCAGAGAGGCGCGCAGCTGCTCGCCGTCGCGCTCGACCTCGATGTACGGCCCGAAGCGCCCGATCCGGATCGTCGCGTCGGGCAATCCCTCCACCTGCAGGGTGCGGGCTTCGGCGGGGTCGATCTTCTTTTCGCGCAGCTCCACCTGCTTGAGCAGGCCGTCCTTGCCGAGATAGAACTGTTCCAGATACGGCAGCCACTCGGCCTGACCCTCGGCAATGTCGTCGAGGCTCTGCTCCATGCGCGCGGTGAACTTGAGGTCCACCAGCCTGGGAAAGTGGTGCTCGAGCAATCCCACCACCGCGAAGGCGGTGAAGGTGGGAACCAGCGCCTGACCCTGCTTCTGCACGTAGCCGCGCTCGATGATGGTTCCGATGATGCTCGCATATGTGCTGGGCCGCCCGATGCCGTCGGCTTCGAGCTCGCGCACCAGACTGGCCTCGGTGAAGCGCGGGGGCGGCTGGGTTTCGTGCGAGAGCGTCTCGATTCCCGAGCACACCGGATGGTCGCCGACCTCGAGATGCGGCAGCAGGACTTCCTGGTCCTCGAGCGCCGCTTCGGGGTCATCGCTGCCTTCGACGTAGGCCCGGAGGAAGCCCGGGAAGTCGATGCGCTTGCCGCTGGCGCGGAAGGTGGCGTCGGAAACGTCGAGCGTGACGACGAGGCTGGTGACGCGCGCGTCGGGCATCTGGCACGCGACGGTGCGCTTCCAGATCAGATCGTAGAGCGCGAGCTCGCGGCCGTGGAGCTTGGTTTCCTCGGGGGTGCGGAAATGCGAGCCCGCCGGCCGGATGGCTTCATGGGCCTCCTGGGCGTGCACGTTTTTGGCGCTGGAGTGCCGTTGCTTGGGCGGGAGGTAGCCCTTTCCGTAGAGCCGGTTCCCGCCCTCCCCGCCCCGCACGCGCCTGCCCGGAGACTAGGGGGGGCGACACGTGCGTTCAATCGGCACGCGATCAAAAAAACCCGAGACAACCGCCGAGGTGGTGAAGCTGGGGCGGTGGAAGGGCATCGACTTTCCGATCCTCGACGATCCGGGAAACCGGATCGCGGACGAGCTGGACGCCGTGGCCACGCCCCATACCTACGTCATCGACGCGAAGGGGAAGCTCTGCTACAGCGGCGCGGTCTGCGACAACTGGCAGGACGCGGCGAATGCGAAGAAGAAGTACCTGAAGTCGGCGATCGACGCCGTTCTCGACGGGAAGCCGGTCTCCGAGCCGAGTCCGGAGGCGTTCATCGGCTGCAGCATCAAGCGCGTCCAATCCGCGGGCTGACCGGCCCGGTCAGCGGCGCGTCCAGAACAGCACCAGCAGCAGCACCAGGAGAACCGCGCCGCCGATCAGGGCGGCGCGGACGAATTTCCGGCACCCCACCGGCCGGTCGTACCAGCGGTCGAGATAGTCGTTCACGTCGATGCCGAACGGGTCCGATACCGTGAGCCCTGCCCCGGTGTCCGTCAGCCGGACGACGCTCGCGCGGCCCTCCACCGGCGGATTCGCGCAGGGGAAATGGAACGCGCGGCCCAGGTTGGCCAGCGCGACGCGACCCTCGGGGTCGGCGCGCCATTTTTCAGGATTGAAGTGGATTCCGCCGGCTTCCAGAGCCAGGTTCAGCAACCGCGCGGCGTCCTTGCGGTCAAGCCCCCGCGCGGCCGTGGGATGGTCGATGAACACGGCCCGGAAGAGCTGCAGGAAGACATCCAGGGCCTCCGCGGGGTCGACGCCGACCGCTCCCAGGAAGTCCTCGAGGGAGGCGAATGCCAGGCCGTCCGG
>CAYNNS010000275.1:0-4718 GCA_964398345.1 uncultured Gemmatimonas sp.
ACGGCGGCAAAACCTGGGAACGCACGCTGTTCGTGAACGACAGCACCGGCGCGGTGGACCTGGTGATGAATCCCACCAATCCGCGGGTGCTGTTCGCCGCGACCTGGCAGATCGAAGTCCACACCTGGGGGCGGGAAAGCGGCGGCGCGGGCAGCGGGATCTGGAAGAGCGGCGACGGCGGACTCACCTGGAAGCGGCTCACGGCGCACGGCCTGCCCGAAACGCCGGTCGGCCGGATCGGTCTCGCCATCGCGCGCAGCAACCCGAACCGCGTGTACGCCCTGATCGAAACCGGCGACGGCATTCCGATTCACGGCAAAGACGCCGGCAAAGGGGAGCTGTGGCGCTCGGACGATGGCGGCGACAACTGGCAGATGGTGAGCAGCGACCGCCAGCTCGCGGGGCGGACCCAGTACTACAGCCGCATGGCGGTGGCGCCGGACAACGAGAACGAGGCCTACTTCGCGTCGGCGTTCTACAGCAAGACGCTCGACGGGGGCAAGACCACCATCGATCTGCCGTTCTCCGAGGTGCCGGGCGGCGATCACCACGACATCTGGATCGACCCGACCGATGCCAACCGCCAGGTCGTGGGGCACGACGGCGGCATCTCGATCTCCATCAACCGCGGCAAGAGCTGGAATCAGGTGCAGCTGCCCATCGGGCAGATGTATCACGTCACGGTCGACAACCGGATCCCCTATTTCGTGTACGGCAACCGCCAGGATGGCCCTTCCGCGATGGGGCCGAGCAACAGCAAGCTGGGGAGCTTCGACGGCAGCATCCCGCGCGGCTTCTTTCACTCGGTCGCGGGCGGCGAGAGCGGCTGGGCCACCCCCGATCCGGTGGACAGCAACATCGTCTGGTCGAGCGCCTCGGGCTGGGGTGCCGCCGGCGGGGTGGTAACCCGCTACGACGTCCGCAGCGGCATGGCGCAGAACGTCGAGGTGTGGCCCGACGGGCCGATGGGATCGCCCGCGGCCGACGTCAAGTACCGTTTCGTCTGGAACTTCCCGCTCACCATCTCGCCGCACGATCACAACACGGTGTACGTCGGCAGCCAGTTCATTCACGTGACCACCGACGGCGGGCGCAGCTGGAAGCTGATCAGCCCCGACCTGACCCGGAACGACAAGAGCCGCCAGGGGATTTCCGGCGGGCTCACCCCCGACAACATCGGCGTCGAGTACGCGGGGGTGATCTTCGCAATCGCCGAGTCGCGGCTCAAGCCGGGGCTGATCTGGTCGGGGAGCAACGACGGGCTGGTGCAGCTCACCCGCGACGGCGGGGCGACCTGGAGTAACCTCACCGCCAACCTGCCGGGCCTTCCGGCGTGGGGCACCATCAGCAGCATCGTGCCGTCGCGCTACGACACCGCCACGGCCTACCTCACCGTGGACGGCCATCAGGTCAACAACCGCGACCCCTGGGTCTACAAGACCGGCGACTACGGCAAGACCTGGAAGCTGCTCACCGCGGGGCTGGCCAAGACCCCGCTCAGCTACGCGCACGTGATCCAGGAAGACCCGGTGCGCCGCGGGTTACTCTACCTGGGCACCGAGGGCGGCCTCTACGTGTCGTTCAACGACGGCGAGGCCTGGCAGCCGCTGCAGAGCAACCTGCCGCACGCGCCGGTGTACGGGATCGTGGTGCAGGAGCACTTCAGCGACCTGGTGGTCGCGACCTACGGCCGCGGCTTCTGGATCCTCGACAACATGACGGCGCTGCGCGAGCTCACGCCGAGCCTGACCGCGAAGACCGTGCACTTCTTCGCGCCGCACGCCGCGTACCGCTTCCGCGGCGTCGAAGGTCCCTTTGCGGTGGCCTACGACGCCTCGGCGGGAAATAACCCGCCGTACGGCGCCGCGCTCGACTACTGGATGAAGGCGGAGTCGAAGGACAGCGTCGGGATCCGCATCAGCGACGCGGCCGGCACCGTCGTGCGGACGCTCAAGGGCACCGCCAGACCGGGGCTCAACCGCATCTGGTGGGATCTGCGCTTCGACCAGTCCAAGGAAGCCAAGCTGCGCACGCCGCCGAAATCCGCTCCGGAGCTGCCGGTTCCCGCCGAGGGCCGCAACGCGCCCGACGGCGTCCGGCTCGGCATCCTCGCCCCGCCGGGGACCTACACCGTCAAGCTCAGCTTTGCCGGGCAGGCGATCACCCAGCAGCTCGAGGTACGCAAGGATCCGAGCTCGGGCGGCAGCGAAGCGGAAATCGCGACCCAGACGGCCCTGCTCCGCGACGTGCGCGGCGACCTCGAGAGCGTCGTGGGGATGATCAACACGATCGAGGGCACCCGGAGCCAGCTGGTTGCCTTGCGCAATACGCTCGCCGCGGACACGACGATGCGCGGCATCCGCGGGGACGCGGATTCGCTGGAGGAGAAGCTGATCGGAGTCGAAGAGGACCTGACCCAGCTCAAGGAAACCGGTCGCGGCCAGGACGACGTCCGCTACCCCATGAAGCTGATGGCCCGACTCGGCTGGCTGGCCGACGGGGTCAGCGTATCCGATTTCGCCCCCACCACCCAGCAGCACGACGTGCAACAGCTGCTGCACCAGCAGGTGCAGAGCGCCCGCGCTCGGCTGGATTCGCTGCTGCAGAAGGAAGTGGCGGGATTCAACGAGAAGCTGCGCAAGCGGAACGTGGCGAACATCGTGGTCATGCGGTGAGACGGCCTTGCGCTGTGCGCGTTGCGCTATGCGCTAGTCTCCTGGCGTTCCCCGTTCATGCTCAGACGCCGGCATTCCGTGTGGAGGAGACCAGCATCGCGGCGATCCATGCCGCGATGCGGGCCGGCAAGCTGTCCTGCCGGGCCCTGGTAGAGCAGTACCTCCGCCGGATCGAGGCCTACGACAAGCGCGGACCCGCCATCAACGCGCTGGTGGTGGTGAACCCCGCCGCCCGCTCGGTGGCCGACTCGCTGGACCGCCGCTATCGCGCCGAGCGGCAATTCGTGGGGCCGCTGCACTCCATTCCGATCTCCGGGAAAGACACCTTGAAGACCGCCGACCTTCCTACCCCCGCCGGCTCGCTCTCGCTCAAGGGCTACGTCTCCAGCCGCGACGCATTTCAGGTCAAGCGGATTCGCGCGGCCGGCGCCATCGTGCTCGCCAAGTCCAACATGGCCGAGTTCGCCTTCAGTCCCTATGAGACGGTGAACTCGATCCTGCCGGGGTATACCCGGAACCCCTACGCACTCGACCGTGTCACGGCGGGCTCCAGCGGCGGCACCGCCGCCGCAGTGGCCGGCAACCTCGGCGAAGTGGGGCTGGGCACCGACACCGGCAATTCGATCCGGGGTCCCTCGGCCCATAACGCGCTGGTCGGGATTCGCTCGACCATGGGGCTCACCAGCCGCGCCGGGATCGCGCCGCTCAATCTCGCCGCCGACATCGCCGGCCCCATGGCGCGCAACGTGGCCGACGCCGCGGCGGTGTTCCAGGTGATCGTGGGCGAGGACCCCAACGATTCCGTGACGGCGCGGAGCCGGGACCGCCCGCCGGTGGACTACGCGGCGGCGCTGCGCAAGGACGGGCTCACGGGAGCGCGGATCGGCGTGCTGCACCAGGCGTACGACACGCCGACGGCCGATGCCGAGGTGTTGCAGGTCTTCGGGCACGCCCTCGCGGAGCTGCGCCACGCCGGCGCTCTGGTGATCGACTCGGTGGCGGTCGACAGTCTCGAGGTGTGGCGCCGGGCCCAGACCGGAAGCTGCGCGCCGTTCAAGTGGGACCTGAACGCGTGGCTCGCCCAGCAGGGCGACCGCGTGCCGGTGAAGAGCCTCGACGAGATCATCAAGTCGCGGCGCTTTCATCCCTCCATCGAGCAGCGGCTGGTTGCCTCCCAGGCCGCCGAGCTCGCGCCGGAGCAGAATCCCGGCTGCCGGAGCCGCGACGAATTCCGGGCCAAGCTGCGGACCGGCGTGCTGCGCCTGATGGACTCGCTGCGGCTCGACGCGCTGGCGTACCCGACCTGGAGTAACCCGCCCCGGCTCATCGGGGACCTCAACACGCCGGCGGGCGACAACAGCCAGCTCTTTTCACCGAGTACCGGCTTCCCCGCCCTCAGCGTTCCCATGGGCTACACCCGCGAGGGCATGCTGCCGGCGGGTCTCCAGCTGCTCGGGCGGCCTTGGAGCGAGGCGACGCTGCTCCGGCTGGCCTATGGCTACGAGCAGGCGACGCACCATCGCCACCCGCCGAAGAACCTGCCGCCGCTGCCGTGAGCTTCGCGCTGCTCGCGTTGCTCTGCTTTGCCGCCAACTCGATTCTGGCCCGGCTTGCCCTGCGCGGCGGCGAGATCGATGCCGCCTCCTTCACCGCGCTCCGGCTCGGCGCGGGCGCGATCGCGCTGTGGCTGCTGCTCCGGATGCGCGGTGCCGCGGTGCGATTCGGCGGGCGGAGGAACTGGACCGCGGCGCTCCTGCTCTTCTTCTACGCGGCGCCCTTCTCTTTCGCCTACCTCGAGCTGTCCGCCGGGATGGGGGCGTTGATCCTCTTTGCCGCGGTTCAACTCACCATGATCGGCGCCGGTCTTCGCGGCGGCGAGCGGCCGGAGTGGCGCGAATGGCTCGGGCTCGCCCTGGCGCTGGGCGGAGTCGGGTATCTCAACCTCCCGGGCCTCAGCGCACCGGCTCCGCTCGGCGCCGCGCTGATGGCGATCGCGGGGATCGCCTGGGGACTGTATTCCCTGCGAGGACGCGGCGCCGTGGC
>CAYNNS010000276.1:0-4709 GCA_964398345.1 uncultured Gemmatimonas sp.
GGTGCGGGGTTGGCCTGTTCCGCCGGCCGGCTCGCGGGCAGGCTGCGGGACTCCCATGGCGCCGCGGCCACCCTCGCCCGGGAAGCCGGGCCGGTGCCTCCGGGCGCGCGCGGGATCCCCTTCCTGCCGTACCTCGCCGGCGAGCGCACCCCGCATCGCGACGCCGCCGCGCGCGGAGCCGTGCTGGGCTTGAGCCTCTCGCATTCCCGCGCCGAGCTAACCCGGGCTGTTCTCGAAGGCATCGGCTTCGCCTTGCGTGACTGTCTTGGCATCCTTGGTGAGCTTGGACTGAGCCCTGGGCAGCTCGTGCTCACCGGCGGCGGCGCCCGCAACCCCTTCCTGCGCCGGCTCCAGGCCGAGATCTTCGGCGTGCCGGTCTGCACGGTGAACCACGAAGAAGGCCCCGCCTTCGGCGCCGCGCTGCTCGCGGCGGTGGGCGCCGGCGCATTCCCCGATCTGGCGACGGCGGTGCGCGCCACGCTCACGCGGAGTACTCCCCTCGCGCCGGGTCGCGATGCCCACCGGGCCTATGCCGAGCCGTACGCCCGCTACCGCGCCGCCTATCCGGCGGTCCGCTCGGCGAGGCTGTCGTGAGGCTGCGCCGCCTGATCGCGTGGCAGCAGATCGGCCTGCTCGTCGTGGTGCTCACCCTCACCCTCGCACTCGCCCTCCTCGCCGGCTCGCACGTCGACCGCCAGACCGGGCACGCCGTCAACAACTTCTGGAATTCCTACACGCTGGTGCAGACCGCGACCGACGCCAGCTTCTTCGCCATCATGGCGATCGGCGCGACGCTGGTAATCGTCTCCGGCGGGATCGACCTGTCGGTGGGCTCGATTTACGCTCTCTCCGGCGTCAGCATGGGTCTGCTGCTCCGGGCCGCGGGTCCGCTGCCGGCGGGCTCGACCGTACTGCTGGGACTGCTGGTGTGCACCGGCGTCGGCCTGGCGTGCGGGTTATTCAACGGCCTGCTCGTCGTCGGTCTCGGCGTGCACCCCTTCATCATCACGCTCGGCACCATGTGGATGCTGCGGGGCATTGCCTTCGTCGCCAGCCGCGCCGAGAGCATTCTGGTGCCCACCGGGCTTACTGGAGCCGCCAAAGCCTCGCTGGGCCTGGGCGGCGGGCTCTACCCCGTGCCGATGCTCTGCATGCTGCTGCTCGCGCTGCTCGGCTCGCTCTACCTCAATCGCACCGTGATGGGGCGCCACATCTTCGCATTCGGCGGCAACCTCGAGGCGAGCCGCTACGCCGGCTTGCCGCTCAAACGGATCCAGCTCGGCGTCTTCGCGCTCTCGGGACTCACCGCGGGGATCGCCGCGTTTCTCGGTGCCAGCTTCTACGGCTCGGCCTCCTCGGGCGACGCCCAGGGCTACGAGCTCTACGTCATCGCCTCGGCCGTCGTGGGTGGCGCCAGTCTGCTTGGCGGGGTCGGCAGCGCCTTCGGAGCGCTGCTCGGTGCGCTGCTGATCGTGCTGATTCGCCAATCCATCCGCACCCTGCACCTCGACCAGAACTACGAGTGGATCGTGATCGGCTGCGCCATCATCGTCGCGGTGGTGGTCGATCGCTGGAGTACCCGGCTCGCCGCCCGTCGCTTGCGTGCGGGGGAGGACGAGCCCGAGCTTCCCTCAAGACCAGAACCGGAGCCACCGTGACCATGCTTCGCCTGTTCGCCTTGTTCGCCCTGTTCGCCGTTTCCGCCTGCTCACCCAAGCCTGGCGCGTCGAAGAGCGGTCACCTCAAGATCGCGATGATCGCCAAGAGCTCGAACAACCCGGTCTTTCTCGCTTCCCGCACCGGCGCCGGGGCCGCGGCCAGGGAGCTGTCCGACTCCCTCAAGATCCCGATCGAAGTCGAATGGCTCACCCCGCCCGAGGAAGACGGCCAGGTCCAGGCGCAGCGCATCCAGCAGGCCGTCAACGGCGGCGCCGATGCCATCCTGATCTCGTGCTCCGACGCCGGCAAGGTCACCGGCGCCATCAACGACGCAGTCGGACGGGGCGTGCCGGTCATGACCTTCGACAGCGACGCACCGCAGTCCCAGCGCTTCGCCTACTACGGCGTGGACGACGTGAAGACCGGTGCGCTCACGATGAGCGAGCTGGCCAGGCTGCTCAACGGAAAGGGCAAGGTCGCCATTCTCGCCGGCAACCAGAATGCGCCCAACCTCCAGCATCGCGTCCAGGGCGCCAAGGACGAAGCCGCGAAATATCCCGGCATCAGCATCGCCGGGGTCTTCAATCACGTCGAGACGCCGCAGGATGCCGCCGCCGAGGTCATCCGGGTCAACAACGCCTACCCGGATCTCAATGGCTGGGCCATGATCGGCGGCTGGGCGCTCTTCAGCCGCACCCTGCTCACCGACCTCGACCCCAAGAAGCTGAAGGTCAGCTCGGTGGACGCGCTTCCGGAGCAGCTCGCCTACGTCGATCAGGGCGTGGTGCCCGTGCTGCTGGCGCAATCGGTCTATCAATGGGGCTACGTCGGCGTGCGCACCATCGTCGCCAAGGTCTACCTCCACCAGGAGGTGCCCGCGATCATCCCGATGGAGCTGGTGCGGGTTAGCAAGGAAAACCTCGGCGCCTGGGCGCGCCAGCTCAAGGCGTGGGGCTTCGCGGTCGATCCCAGGTACGTCGGCCAGTAGCTCCATGGCGGAGCCCGCGATTCGCTTCGAGGCGGTGAGCAAGCGCTTCCCGGGCGCGCTCGCCCTCTCGGAGGTCTCGCTCTCGGTCGCGGCCGGCTCCTGCCACGCACTCTGCGGCGAAAATGGCGCCGGCAAGAGCACGCTCGGCAAGCTGCTCGCCGGCATTCACCGGCCCGATGCCGGCCGGCTGCTGCTCGAGGGCAGGGAAGTGCGCTTCGCGACCCCGCGTGACGCGCTGACCGCCGGGGTGGGCATGGTCCACCAGGAGCTCGCCGGCTGCCCCCAGCTCTCCGTGGCGGAAAACCTCTGCCTCGCACGGTTGCCCGCGCGGCGCGGCGTGCTGGACCGCGCGGCCCTGCGCGCGCGCGCGGAGGCGATGCTCGCGGAGCTCTCGGTGACCCTCGAGCTCGAGCGGCCGCTCGGTGAGCTGCCGCTCGCCAGCCGCCAGCTGGTGCAGATCGCGCAGGCCGTGGGGCAGGGCGCCCGCGTCATCGTCTTCGACGAGCCGACCAGCAGCTTGAGCCAGCGCGACGCCGAGGCGCTCTATGCGCTGATGGGACGGCTGCTCCGGCGCGGCGTCACCTGCCTCTTCGTCTCCCACCGCATGGCGGAAGTCTTCCGGCTTTGCGACACGGTGAGCGTGTTACGCGACGGACGCCACGTCGCCACCCGTCCCGTCGCCGGGCTGCCGGAGGCCGAGCTGGTGCGCCTCATGATCGGGCGGCCCCTGGGCGACTACCTGCCGCGGCCGGAAGGGCACCGGCCCGGCGAGGTCGTGCTCGAGGTCGAGGGGCTGACCTCGCCGCGGGGGTGCGAGGACGTCTCGCTGACGCTGCGGGCGGGAGAGGTGCTGGGCCTGGCCGGCCTCGTCGGGGCCGGGCGCTCCGAGCTGGCACAGGCGCTGTTCGGGTTGCGCCGGGTGACGCGCGGGCGGATCCGGATCGCCGGGAGGCCCGCGAGGATCCGCCGCCCCGCCGACGCGGTTGGCAGCGGGTTAGGGCTCGTGCCCGAAGACCGCAAGCGGGAAGGCATCGTGCCCGGCGCGAGCTGGGTCCACAACCTCTCGCTCGCCGCGCTGCCCCGGCTCAGCCGGCTGAGCTGGATCCGGCGCCGGCGCGAGCGCGCCCTCGCCGCCGAGTACCGCACCCGGCTCCGGGTTGCCGTTCCGTCCGCTGACGCCCCCGCCGCGGCGCTCTCGGGCGGCAATCAGCAGAAGCTCCTGCTCGCCCGCTGGCTCGCCACGCGCAGCCGGGTCCTCATTCTCGACGAGCCCACCCGTGGCGTGGATATCGCCGCCAAGGCCGAGATCCACGCGCTGATCGGCGGGCTGGCGGCCCAGGGTACGGCCATTCTGCTCATCTCCAGCGAGCTGCCCGAGCTGTTGAGTCTGAGCGACCGGATCCTGGTATTGCGTGCGGGCCGCCTCATCGGCGCGGTGCCGCGCGAGCAGGCGACCCAGGAGGGGTTGTTGAGGATGATGGCGGGAGTAGGTGATTAGTCGATTAGTCGATTAGTCGAGTAGTCGATTAGTAATCGCCTAATCGCCTAATCGCCTAATCGACTAACTATCGCTTCCCCATCGGCACGTACGCCCGCTCCGCCGCCCCCGTATAGATCTGCCGCGGTCGCGCGATCTTCTGGTCCTTGTCCTTGAGCATCTCCTCCCATTGCGCCAGCCAGCCCGGTAAGCGTCCCACCGAGAACAGCACCGTGAAGTAGTCGGTCGGATACCCCATCGCCTGGTAGATGATCCCCGAGTAGAAATCGACGTTGGGGTAGAGCTTGCGCGAGATGAAGTATTCGTCTTTCAGGGCGATCTGCTCCAGCTCCAGCGCGATCTCGAGCTTGGGATTGAGTCCCGTCTGCTTGAACACGTCGTCCGCGACCCGCTTGATCAGCTTGGCGCGTGGATCGTACGACTTGTAGACCCGGTGCCCGAACCCCATCAGCCGGCCTTCGCCCCGCTTCACCTTTTCGATGAAGGCGGGGATGTTCTTGGACGTCCCGATCTCCCCGAGCATCTGCAGCACCGCTTCATTGGCGCCGCCGTGCAGCGGACCGT
>CAYNNS010000277.1:0-4706 GCA_964398345.1 uncultured Gemmatimonas sp.
CCCGAGCCGTCGGGCCACATCAGCGCCTGCTCGGTGCACCACCAGTACTCCTCGAGCGTCTCGCCTTTCCAGGCGAAGACCGCCGTGCCGCGCGGCTTGGCCGGGGTGCCGATCCTGCCCACGGCCACCGCGGCGGCGGCGTGGTCCTGCGTCGAAAAGATGTTGCAGGAGACCCAGCGCACCTCGGCCCCCAGCTCGACGAGGGTCTCGATCAGCACCGCGGTCTGCACCGTCATGTGCAGCGAGCCCATGATCTTGGCGCCGGCGAGCGGGCGGGTGTCCGCAAACTCCGATCGGAGTGCCATGAGGCCGGGCATCTCCTGCTCGGCGAGGCGGATTTCCTTGCGGCCGAATTCCGCGAGGGAGAGGTCTTTGACCTTGAATGCGGGGCGAGCAGGCGCGGATACGGTGGTCACTGGAAAGCTCCTTTGGGCTATTCAGCTATCAGCAATCAGCTAGCAGAGATCTTCTGCGCCGTCATCACGAAAAGCGGCGGGCCTTTGGCTTTGGGATCGGGCGGCAGCGCCACGAAACGCATCCGGTCATAACCCGCTGCTTCGAGCCACCCGCGCAGCTCCGCTTCCTGAAATCCCAGCCACTGGTGACCCATCTGTTCCCGGTACTCGACTTGCTCGTGAGGCTGCATGTCGACGAGCAACAGCCGGCCTTCCGGCTTGAGTGCGCGCTGTGCGGCGGTGAGCACGCGACCGGGGTCGCCGGCGTGATGCAGCACCAGCAGCAGCAGCGCCGCGTCGAGCTCAGCGGGTTCGAGCGGAGGGGCTTCGAGCGGGCCGCTTCTGAGCTCGACGTTGGAAAGGGTCCGCGTGCGTTGTCGAGCCGTCTTGAGCATCGCCGCGGACTCGTCCACCCCGATGACCCGGTGCACAAAGGGAGCCAGTACCGTGATCAGCTGGCCGGTGCCGCAGCCAAGGTCACCCACAACCCAGCGCTCATCGAGCAGACCCGGGAGGGCGAGCAGGGCGGAAGCCGGGCCGAAGAGCTCACCACGGAGCCGGTCCCACTGTCCCGCGGCCGAAGCGAAGAACTGCTGCGACGTCAGGTGGCGATCGGCGAGAATGCGCTCCAGCCGCAGCGCGTCCCGCCGAGCCGCCGGGGAACCGGCGACCTCTTCGCGCACCGCGAGCCAGAGCCTCCGCCCTCCAGGCTCCAGGTCCTTCGGCATGCGATACCAGTTGCTGGTACCCTCGCCGCGAATCACCACGAGCCCGAGGTCGGCCAGCACCTTGAGGTGTCGACTGACCGTCGACTGGGGCAGCTGCAGCGCGGACTGGATCTCCCGCACCGTCAGCTCCTGGGCCTCGAGCGCCAGCAGCAAGCGGCCCCGTATGGGGTCGGCGAAGGCCTGCAACCGGTCGAAGACGGCAGCCTGGGACATATCAATCCGTTAATCCGGATTGATAGATAATAGACCACGCCGGTTTAGTCAAGCCCGGCACCCTGTGCGGGGGACGGACTCCCAGTCGTCCCATGTATGCTTCCGCTACTCCAACGGTAGATAGCCGATCCTATGCGAATTCCCGGACTGTTCCTCATCGCCGGCGGGCTGCTGGCCGCCGCAACCGCTCACGCCCAGGAGCACCCCAAGCCGGTGGAAAAGCCCAAGCCGGTTCCCAAGCCGAAGGTGGACTTCGCGAAGTTCAAGTTCATGGAAGGCTGCTGGCGGGGAGAGGTCGCCAAGGACCAGTGGGTCGAGGAGATCTGGACCGCGCCCGCGGAGAACCTGCTGCTCTCGACCACGCGCTACTTCACCAAAGACCGGGCGGACAACTACGACTACAACCGCATCGAGGCGGTCGACACCACGGTCGTCTTCGGCATCCTGAGCAAAGGCAAGAGCACCGAAGAGGTGTACACGCTCAAGACGCTCGCCGACGAATACTTCCTGTTCGAGAATCCCACCAAGAAGGAGTTCCCCCAGCGGATCATGTACCGGATGGCGTCCGACGGCTCACTGATCCCCCGCAACGAGGGCGATGGGCCGAGCGTGGAGCTCCGCTTTCACCGGGTGAAGTGTCCGGGGGCGGACAAGAAGGAGTAGGGAAGAGGGACAGGGCACCACGCAACCTTCCGGAGACCGGTTGCGTCTAGGAGATGTCCCAATCGCGGAGCCTCCATGACCTTCCGGATCACCTCACGCCTGAGCCTCGGCGCTTCCCTGGTCCTGTTGTTCGGAACTTTTTCCTCGTTGCCCGCACAACGCCCCGACTTCAGCGATCTGGAGCTCTCCTGCCGCAACCGCGGCGACTGGGGGGATCGCGGAGAGCGAGTGTGCAACGTCGTCGAGAAGACTATCGCGGCTCCGGGCGGAACGCTCAACGTGGACGGCCGCATGAACGGCGGCGTCACGGTGATCGGCGACAGCCGGCGTGACATCCTGGTGCGGGCCGTCATCGAGGCGCATGCCCGCTCGCGGTCCCGCGCGGAAGACCTTGCCGAAGCGATCCGGCTCCGCACCGACGGCGGGCGGATCTATGCCGAGGGGCCGGACACCCACGGTGGCAACGAATGGTGGTCGGTGAGTCTCGAGATCCACGTTCCGCCACAGACGGATCTCGAGCTGCACGCGCACAACGGCGGCATCGCCGTCGCCGGGGTGACCGGCATGCTGCGCATGGAAACCCTGAATGGCGGGATCCACCTCGAGGCCGTCAATGGCGACGTCGTGGCCGAGACGCGGAACGGTGGCCTGCACGTCGCGCTCGACGGTGATCACTGGGAAGGCAAAGGGCTCGACGCGACCACGACGAACGGCGGAGTCAAGCTCAGCCTGCCGAGGAATTACTCGGCACACCTCGAGACCGGCACGACCAACGGCGGGGTGAACATCGACTTTCCGGTCATGGTGCAGGGCAGGATCGGGCGGCGGATCGAGACGGACCTGGGCCGGGGCGGAGCGCTGATTCGGCTGCTGACGACGAATGGCGGGGTGATCATCAGCAAGCAATAGGCGGACGGGCGGACTGGCGGTCGGGCGCTCTGTCCGCCCGCCTGCGCCGGCTGCCTGGCAACGGTTTCGGGGCTTCTTGCGTCTGACCTAAGAACATTAGGCTAGAACGCGGGAGGGCCCTTCGCATGCCCACCGACGACCTCGATCTGATCCGCGGCACCTTCGATCTCTTACTCCTCAAAACCCTGAGCTGGGGCCCGCTGCACGGGCTCGGCGTGCTGCGCTGGATCGAGTCGGTCACCCGGGACCGGCTGCAGATCGAAGAGGGCGCGCTCTACCCCGCGCTGCACCGGCTGGAACAGCGGGGCTGGCTCGAGGCGGAATGGGGCTACACCGAAAAGGGACGCCGGGCCAAGTACTATCAGCTGACGGCGGCGGGGCGGCGGCAGCTGGCGGCCGAAGTGAGCAAGTGGTCGCGTTACAGCGAAGCGGTCCGGCTGGTCTTGACCGCGGATGGTGCCCGATGAGCGAGCGCTGGCGGGGGATCCGGCGAGTGTTCCGGCTCGCGCTCCTGCGGGGCCGCAGCATGCAGCAGGAAATCCACGAGGAGCTCGCGTTTCATCTCGACGAGCGCATCGAAGAGCTCATGGCGCGAGGCCTCTCGCGGGCCGCGGCGGAGCGGGAGGCACAGGCGCGGTTCGGCGACGTGCGAAAGGTGGGGAGACAAATGCAACGCATCGATCAGCGTACGGCGCGCCGGGAAGCGCGGGGGGAAGCGTGGCGCGGGTTCGCGCGGGATCTGAAGCTGGCGCTGCGCTCGCTGAGGCGGCACCCCGGATTCGCCGCGGCGGCAGTGCTCACGCTGGGCATCGGGATGGGAGCCACCGGCTCGATCTACACGCTGCTCAAACGCGTGGTGCTGGACCCGCTCCCCTACCCGCGTGCGAGGGAGCTGGTTCGCATCAAGAACCCGGTGCCGGGGGTCGAAACCAAGGGGGAATGGAATCTCTCTCTGGCTCAGTACTGGCATTACCGGCAACAGGTCCACGAGCTCGATGCGATCGGGCTGTATCAGATGTACGGGGTCAATGCGGCGGCCCGGGGTGAGCCACAGCGGATCCAGGCCGCGCAGGTCTCCGCGAGCATGATGGAATTGCTCGGCGCGCGGGCGGTCAAAGGCCGGCTGCTGGATGCGAATGACGACGTGCGCGGCGCGCCCGACGTCGCGGTGGTGAGCTATGGCTTCTGGCGCTCCGTGCTGGGCGGCGATCCCAAGGTGCTGGGCACGAGTCTCCGGCTCAACGACTCTCCGGTGACCATCGTCGGCGTGATGGCGCCCGGCATCGAGCTGCCGCGCGACCGGGGGGAGAGCAGCTCCGACCGCGCGGACGTCTGGCTCACCATGAAGCTCAATCCGGCGGGGCCCTTCTACAACAATCACGTCTTCCGGGTCATCGCGCGGCTCCGGGCGGGTGCGACCCTGGCCGCGGCCCAGCGGCGCATCGACGCGCTGCAGGCCGGGTTACCACAGGCGTTCCCCACCGCCTACAGCGAGAAATTCCTCACGCGCTACCGCTTCCACACCGTGCTCTATCCGCTGCAGCGCTACGTCGTGGGAGACATGGGGCGCAACCTGTGGATCCTCTTCGGGGCGGTCGGGCTGGTGCTGCTGATCGCCTGCGGGAACGTGGCGAACCTGCTGCTGGCCCGGCTCGAGGCGCGGCGCCGCGAGATCGCGGTGCGGAGCGGGATCGGGGCCCGCCGCGGGGAAATCCCGCGGGAAGCCGCCCCCCGGGGG
>CAYNNS010000278.1:0-4704 GCA_964398345.1 uncultured Gemmatimonas sp.
GCGGCGAGCAGCCGCTGCTGCCCTACGACGTCTGCAATCTGGGCTCGATCAACCTCGGCGCCTTCGTGCGCGACGGGGAGCTCGACTGGGCGGCGCTGCGCCGGACGGTGCATCTCTCGACCCATTTCCTCGAGAACGTCATCGACGCCAACAGCTACCCGCTCCCGGAAATCACCTCGCTGGCGCAGCGGATCCGCCGCATCGGCCTGGGCGTCATGGGCCTCGCCGACGTCCTGGTGCGGCTCGGCATCGCGTACGATTCCGACGCGGCCGTCGAGCTCGGGCGCAAGATCCAGCGGTTCGTCGATCACGAAGCCAAGGTCGAGTCCGAGCGGCTCGCCGGCATTCGCGGCACCTTCCCGGAGTGGGAGCGCAGCATTTGGGGCCCCGACGCCACCTGCGCGCGCGACGCGGCGGGCAACCGGATCCGCCCCATGCAGCGGTTGCGGAACTGCAACGTCACGACCGTCGCGCCAACCGGCACCATCTCCATCATCGCCGGCTGCAGCTCCGGCATCGAGCCGCTGTTCGCCGTGGCCTTCATGCGCAACCAGGCCGGCGTCCTGATGCCCGACGTCAACGAAGACTTTGTGGAGCTTGCCCGGCGTGAGGGCTGGTACTCCGAGGAGCTGATGCGGCAGATCGCCGAAGCCGGGCACGTCAACTTCGAGCAGGTGCCCGAGCGGTGGCGCAAGGTCTTTACTACCGCGAACGAGATCCGGCCCGAGTGGCACGTCCGGATGCAGGCCGCCTTCCAGGAGCACAACGACTCGGCGATTTCGAAAACAGTGAACTTCGCCCGCGAGGCGACCGAGAGCGACGTCGAGGTCATTTACCGGCTCGCCTTCTCTCTCAATTGCAAGGGCGTCACGGTGTACCGCGACGGGGCCCGCGAGATGCAGGTGCTCTCCACCGGCACCACCGCCAAGAAGGTGCAGGAAGAGGCCACCCGCAGCGGCAAGGCCGAAGCCCGCGCCGACCTCGGCGAGATGCTCGACAACGCCACCACCGGAGAGCGCCGCGCCATCACGGCCGATCTCGCCGGCGAGCTGGCGGTCGTCCAGGCCGAGAACGCGCGGCTGCGCAAGCAGCTGGTGGACCTGGAGTCCGAAAACCTGCAGCGGCGCCAGAAGCGCTCGCGACCCGAGCTGCTCAGGGCGACGGTGCGCCGCATCGACACCCCGCTCGGCACGCTCTACGTCACCATACCCGAAGCGGACAAGGCTCGGCCCTTCGAGGTCTTCAGGTCGTTCGGCAAGGCCGGCGTGGCCATCATGGCGGACGTGGAAGCGATGGGGCGGCTGATCTCGCTCGGGCTCCGCTCCGGCATCCCGATCAGCGAAATCCACCGCCAGCTTCGCGGGATCAGTTCCGACAAGGTCATCGGGCTGGGACCCAACAAGGTGATGTCGGTGCCGGACGCGGTCGGCATTGCGCTCGAGCGCTACATGGCCGAGAAACAAGGCATCCAGCAGGAGCTGCTCCCGTCCTCCGATCCCACGGCCATGGAGCCCGCCCCGGCCATCCACCAGGTGGTTCGGGGCAACGAACAGATCATGCTGACCGGCATGAACCAGACGCTGACCGGCTCGTGCCCCGATTGCAACTCGCAGCTCGAATACTCCGAAGGCTGCGTGAAGTGCCACGTCTGCGGTTACTCCGAATGCGGCTGAGTTGCGAGTAGCTCTTCCTGAGAGGTGGAAGAACCTCGCTCCAGCGCCCCCGGACTCGACATCCGGGGGCGCTTCGCATTGCGCATTCTTGCACGAATCCAGCGCTGGCTTCCGATTGCCGCTTCCATCCGCAGCGCCGACGCAACGCTTGCGGGAGTGCGACACCATTCGGGCTGATTCGGTAATCCGGTAACCTCCATTCTCGCAGCGATTTATCCCGAATGGCACCGAGTGGGGTCAAGACTTGCAATTACTCGATTCCGGAGTGTACAGCGTTTATCCGTATCAAACTTTGGAGTTGCAATGCGTCTCACGCGATTGGTCATCATCGGTCTGCTGACAGCTGGCGCAATGCACCCGCTTGCAGCCCAGCAGAGCTACTACGGCTCCACGACGCCGACGTCCTCGGCTGGGTCCGGAGCTTTCCCCGGACAAGGCTGGGTGGTCGGTCAGAGCTTCACCGCCGCCGGGAGCACCTTGTCCGAGTTTGGGTTCTACGCTGCCTCCAACTGGAGCGGGAATGCAACGTTTCAGGCATTGCTATACAAACTGTCGGGCTCGGCGGTTGTCGGGAGCGCGTTGTACAGCAGCCCGTTGCTGAGTTACACCTCGGTTACGACCGGGTGGCTCGACTTCCTCACGGGTGGAACCAGCCTGACGACGGGCGACGTCTACATCGCCTTGCTGGCACCGGTCTCCGTTACCGGCGGGATTGCGGTGATGGACGTCGGGACTGAAGCTGGTGATGCGTATGCCGGTGGGGCCGGCGCTTATTCGTGGGCCACGCTGCCGCTCACCGACGCCGCGTTGCACAGCGCCAGCTGGAACCCCCTCGGCAGCCTGACCGGAAAACCCGGACACGACTTCGCGCTGCGGGTGGACTACCAGTGGCAGGGCGACGTGCTGACCGAGTTCGTTGTCACGACTCCGGAACCTGGGTCCATCGCGCTGGTTGCCACCGGACTCATCGCCCTGGTTGGTGCCGGCCACTTGCGACGGAAACGTCAGGCCACCTCCTAGCTACTCCCCTCACGTCTTCCACACGAGGCCCCCGAGCGCGATGGTCGGGGGCTTTCCCATTGTCCCCCGCGCTGGTCGAACCTAGCGAGTAGCGCTGCAGCGCTCGCCCCAGCGAACCTTCAGCGATGCGCGTCCGCTCCCTGACATTCCTGCTGCTCGCGTGCGCCTGTGGAGGCGTGGATCCCGCGCCGTCCGGCGCCGCCCGCAGTTACCGCATGGGCTTCTCGCCACTCCCGCCCCGGAACGATCAGTCCAGTGTGCTCCCCGCGCTGGAGCTCTGGACCCGCCGCGCCGACGCCGGCATCATGCACATCGCGCTTCCCTGGGCCGCGCTGATCGCGGGCACGAGCGCCACCGCCCTGGTGCAGCAGGATCCGCTCAACGTCGCCAACTACTATCGCGGCAAGGGACTCGCGGTCGTCGTGACGCTGGATCCGACCAACGGGCTCGATCGCACCGCCGAAGCTCCTGAGCTCGTCGCGGCGCACCGGAGCCTGACCGAGCCGGCCATCCAGCAGCTCTATCGCCAATATGCCGCGGCGATCGCGTCGCTCATCCATCCCGATTACCTGGGACTGGCCGCGGAAACCAACCTGATCCGGAGCGTCGCTCCGGGTCCGCTCTACGCGGCCGTGGTCCAGGCCTGCAACGCCGCGGCGCACGATCTGCAGGCGGCGGGAAGCAGCGCCACGCTCTTCGTCAGCGTGCAGGTGGAGACCGCGTGGGGCAAGCTGCCCCAGGCCGCGGGTTATGTCGGGATCGCCCGTGACCTCGGCGATTTTCCCTTTCTCCAGGCGATCGGCCTTTCCTCCTATCCCTATGCCGCCTGGCTCGAGCCCGAAGACCTGCCGCTGGATTACTACGCGCGGCTCCGAACCGGCAATGACCTGCCGGTGCTCGTCGTCGAGGGCGGCTGGACGTCCCGCTCCGTCAGTACGGTGGTCTCGTCTCCCGACAAGCAGCGCCGCTATCTCGCGCGCCAGGCACAGCTGCTCGATGCGGCCGCGGCGCGCTTTGTGTTTCAGCTCACCTTCACCGACCTCGATCTCGCGAGCTTTCCGCCGCCGGTTCCCGCCAACCTGTCGTTCTTTGCATTCCTCGGACTGGTCGATGCGGATCTGCGTCCCAAGGCTGCGCTCGCGCTCTGGGACAGCCTCTTTGCGCTGCCCCGTCGGTGAAGCGCTCTCGCCCTCCCCAATCCTCTCTCCCGACGGTATTCTTGAGTCCGATCTATTCCGCCACGAGGCTCCCATGGCCGACGAGAAGAAGCTCAAGCCGATTGCCCCTGCGCGCCTTGCCAAGGAGCTCCGGGAGCTCAGCGAGGGCCGCAAGAGCGGGAAGTACGCAGCCGACGAATACGAACATCGCTTCGCCCGCATGGTCGGTGAATTGCGCGACAGGAGCATCGACGGCAATCGCGGCGAGATCATGGCCGCCCTCACCCCGTTGCGCCAGGACGGCACCCTCGATGCCGGCGCCTGGGATCGTTTGACGAAGTCGCTGGGGCTGGACTGAGTTCTGGCGGAGCGCTTCGGCGCCGGCAGGGCCGAAGCGTTGGCTGACGTGATGCTGGAACGACCTCCCCGGGTGTCAGGTTCTTAGACTTCCCCCATTAGCGCACCTTCCCGACGTCACACTCCGACCGTGCTAGTTGGTGGCGTGCCGATTGGCTCGCGCCACCCGATCGTGGTGCAATCGATGACCAACACCGACACCGCCGACGCCGCCGCGACGGCAGCGCAGGTGGTGGCGCTCGCCGCTGCGGGCAGCGAGCTGGTCCGCATCACGGTCAATAACGAGGCCGCCGCCGCGGCGGTGTCGGGCATTGCCGAGCGCGTTGCCGAGCTCAGCGCACCCGTGCCGTTGGTTGGGGATTTCCACTACAACGGGCACTTGCTGCTCACCAAGTATCCCGAGTTCGCCCGGACGCTGGAGAAGTAACGCATCAACCCCGGCAACGTCCGCGGCAAGGGAAGGGATGAGCACTTTCGCGCCATAATCAGCTCCCGTA
>CAYNNS010000279.1:0-4677 GCA_964398345.1 uncultured Gemmatimonas sp.
GCAGGATGTACTCGAGCACGCCGAGCTTCGACTCTTCCTTGGTCTTGAAGCTCTCGGGATCGTCGAGCACTTCGCCGTCGCGGTTGCCAAGAATATTGGTGGAGTACCATCCGGAGACACCGAGCATCCGTGCCTTGAACATCGGCGAGAGCACGGTCTTCACCATGGTCTGGCCGGTCTTGAAGTCCTTGCCGCCGATGGCAACGTGGCGTTGCTCCGCGAGCTGCAGCAGCGCGGGCGTGTCGACGGTGAGATTCGGCGCGCCGTTGGCGAACGGCACGTTCTCCATGATGGCGGCCCAGGCATAGAGCATCGACGGCGCGATGCTCCTGTCGTTCGCGTCCATGGCCTGCTCGAAGGCCTTCAGGCTTTCGTGCGTGGGACCGGGCTGAATGAAGATCTCCGTGGAGGCGCACCAGACCACCACGAGCCGGTCGCAGCCGTGCTTCGCCTTGAAGTCCCGGATATCCTTGCGCAGCGCCTCGGCCAGCTCGCGCTTGGTCGCGCCCTGCTTGACGTTGCGGCCCTGCAGCCGCTTGACGTAGTGCTGGTCGAACACCGCGGGCATCGGAGCGATCCGCTCGAGGAAGTCACGGATCGGCGCCACGTGCTCGTGCTTGTCGAGCACTCCGCATTTGAGCGCGGCCTCGCGGGCGTTGTCGGGGATCGGATCCCAGGCGCCGAAGACCAGATCCTCGAGCCGCGCGAGCGGGACGAAATCCTTGATCAGCGGCGCGCGCTGTTCCGTGCGCTTGCCGAGCCGAATGGTCGCCATCTGGGTCAGCGAGCCAAAGGGCTTGGCCATGCCGCGGCGCGCCAGCTCCACGCCGGCAATGAAGGTCGAGGCCACCGCGCCCAGTCCCACGCACAGCACACCGAGCTTTCCGGTGGCCGGAGGGATGGGGCGACTCTGGTCGGCCATGCGGTCAGGTCCTTTCCACGCTGGAAACGCGATACACATAGACGAAGCGTTGCACGACGGTCACTGTGGAGAACAGGGCCAGCACTGCCACGATGACCTGGAGTACGATCGCCCGGGGGCCGGCACCCACCAGAATCGTCGGCACCGTAATGGCCAGCAGACGCTCGGCGCGCTGCACCAGCCCAACCCGGCATTCGATGCCGAGGCCCTCGGCGCGGGCGCGGGCGTAGGAGACGAGCAACGAGCTCAGCACCGCGATCATGCAGAGTGTGACACTCTCGATTCGCCAGCGCACGTCAGGGGCTCGCAGCAGGTACACCGCGATGCCGATGAACGTGGCCCCGTCACCCACGCGGTCGAGCGTCGAGTCATAGAAGGCACCGAACTTGGAAACCTTGTGACCGCGGCGAGCGACCTGGCCATCGAAGGTGTCGATGATCCCGCTGGACAGCAGCAACACGCCACCCCAGCGGATCCAGCCGAAGGCGTAGGCCAGTGCCGAAACGACGACGAGCAACGCGCCGACGGTGGTGATGGTGTTCGGGCGGATCTGCCAGCGATGCAGCCAGTCGGCGACCGGGAGCGTGGCCGAGAGGAAACCCTGCTCGAGCGACTTGGGGACCAGCTTCATCGGGGTCTCATGCCGCCCGAGCCAAGCCTAAGCATCAAGTGCCGCAAGGAGTTAAGAGGCGGGTAAGATAGCGATGCGCCCTCAGCGATACAACAATGCGGCCTCGCGATGCCGCAGCCATTCCTCGCGCGCCGAGCGCCAGGACTCGGCGAGCTCGAAGGGATCCTTGCCCGCGAGGATGGCCTCGCGAATCGCCGGTCCCCCGGCGAGCCGGTCAAAGCCGCTCGCCCGAAAGCCGATGCTGTCGGGATGGAGCCGCTGAATCGCACTGAGCAGAACCACCGCGGTGAGGGTGGGGTCGTAGCGCGACTCGTCGGTGAGAATCCAGCGAATGCCCTGCACCCGAACCCCGGCATATTTCCCATCGCCCGGCTGCACGGGAGTGAAGGCGACGGGAACGAACTGGACTCCCGGTAGTCTGGCGAGCGGCAGGCTCGCGATCAGCTTGACCGGATCGAGCCAGGGAGCGCCGATCTGCCGGAAGGCGGCGTCGGTGCCGCGACCCACCGAGAGCGCTGTGCCTTCGAACAGGCAGCTCCCGGGATAGTGGAACAGGCTCTCGAGATCCTTCAGGTTCGGACTGGGAGGGAGGAACGGCAGCCCGGTCTCCCAGAGCGTCAGGTCTCTGCGCCATCCCGCAGCAGGAACAACCCGCAAGTCGGCGTCGATGCCGAGCTCCTGTCTGGCGAGCCGGGCCAGTTCGCCGAGCGTCATGCCCGGACGCATCGGCATGGGCAGCGCACCGACGAAGGAGCGAAAGGCGGGGTCGAGAATGTTGCCCTGGACCCTGCCGCCAATGGGATCGGGACGGTCGAGAATGATCACGGTGCGGTGCGAGTGCGCGGCCGCGCGCATGACTTCGATGGTCGTCGCCAGATAGGTGTAGTAGCGCGCGCCGACGTCGGGAAGATCCACCAGCAGCGCGTCGATTCCTGACAGCATCGCATCGGTGGGAGCCCGCGTGGCACCATACAGGCTATAGATTGGAAGTCCGGTGGCACTGTCCACGGTGGATGCGACGGCGGCACCGGGATCGGCGGCACCGCGGAAGCCGTGCTCCGGGCTGAAGAGCGCGACCAGATGGGCGCCACCGCGAAGCAGGCGATCGACGTCGCTGATACCGGCCGCGTCTACTCCAGCCTGATTGGAAACGAGGCCGACCGACTTGCCGCTCAGTAAACCGGCGCTGTCGCTCAGCAACACGTCGATGCCCGGCCTGACCCGGTCCATCGGACGGACCTGTCCGGGCGCCACCGGACAGGCGAGCAGCGCGACCAGAGCAAGCCCACCTTTTCTTCCGGGTAGCCAGTGAAGCTTCAGCGCCATGTGCCCCTCGTCGGTCTTCTGATCCTGGCCGGCTCACCGCTGCGAGCCCAGCTCCGGCCCACCCGAGTCGCCACGGACGCCGCCGCCCAGACCGCGACAGTAACCCGCTTGCTGCGCTCGCTCTCGCTGCGGGACAAGATCGCCCAGCTCATCATGCCCTGGCTGGCGGGCAACTACACCGCGTTCGACGACACCACCTTTGCCAAGATTCGTGGCTGGGTCGACTCGCTCCACATCGGCGGCATCGTGGTGTCGATCGGCTCCCCACTCGACATCGCGGCAAAGCTGAATTACCTGCAGCGGCGCTCCAAGCTCCCGCTGCTGATGGCGTCCGACCTCGAGGGCGGCACCAGCTTCCGCTTCACCGGCGGCACCGGGTTCCCCACCAATATGGGCGTGGGCGCAACGGGGAGCGAGCGGGCCGCCTACCTGATGGGCCGCATCACGGCGAGCGAAGGCCGCGCCGCCGGTATCCATATCAGCTTCTCTCCGGTTGCGGACGTCAACAACAATCCGGCGAATCCGGTCATCAATACCCGCTCATTCGGCGGAGACGCCACAGCGGTGGCGCGGCTGGTGGCAGCGGAAGTTCGGGGCATTCAGGATGGCGGCATGCTGGCCACGGCGAAACACTTTCCCGGCCACGGCGACACTGACACCGATTCGCACATCGCGTTGCCCGTCGTACGCGCCGACTGGCAGCGGCTGGATTCGCTGGAGCTGACTCCCTTCCGGGCCGCCATCGCCGCGGGAGTGAAGGTGGTGATGTCCGCGCACGTCGCCCTGCCGGGCCTGGAGCACGGCGCGAACGTGCCGGCGACGCTTTCGCCCGAGATCCTCACGGGCGTCCTGAGAGATTCCCTCAAGTTCAAGGGGATCGTGATCACCGATGCGCTCGACATGGGTGCGCTGGTCACCAACTATGGGCCAGGCGAAGCGGCGGTGAAGGCCTTTCTCGCCGGGAGCGATCTGCTGTTGATGCCGGTGGATCCGCGCGGCGCGACCGACGCGATGGAGGAGGCGGTCCGCTCGGGACGCATCACCGCGGCGCGGCTCGATGCGTCGGTGCGGCGGGTGCTCGACGCCAAGGTCGGGCTTGGCCTGCTGCGCCACCGCACCGTCAATCTCGACAGCCTGGGGTACGTGGTCGCCCGGCGCTTCAATCGCGACACCGCGCTGGCCGTTTCGCGAGGAGCGCTGGTGCTGGTGCGCGACAGCCTGGGGCTCCTCGACAGCCTGCGCGCGGCGCCGCGGCAGCTGCCGGTGATCGTTTTCGCCGATGCCAATGCCGCGGGCGTCGGCGGCACCCTGTTGCCGAAACTCCCCGAGCGGGGTTACGCGGTCCACGCCTTCCGCCTGAACGCCAACAGCGGGCCCGCCAGCTATGACTCGGCGGCGGCCGTGACGCGCTCGGCGGGGGGCTCGCCGGTGCTGTTCGTGTCGTCGGTGCGGGTGGTCTCGGGACGCGGCACGATCGCGCTGCCGGCGGCGTTCGTGGATTTGGTACAGACGTCCGCCCGGGAGCGTCCGACCGGGCTGGTGTCCTTCGGAACGCCGTATCTGCTGACCCAGACGCCGAACGTCGCGATGTATCTGCTGGCCTGGACCGATAACGCGCTCACGGAAGAGGCGGTGTCGGGCGCGCTTGGCGGAAACGCCATCTCGGGACGCCTGCCGATCGAGCTGCCGCCGGGTTATCCCATCGGCGGGGGTGTGACCAAGCCCGATCGTTCGGTGCTCTGTAGCCGGGCGGCCTGCGCGCTGGCGCCGATCACCGGGTTACTCGATTCCGCCGTCG
>CAYNNS010000280.1:0-4633 GCA_964398345.1 uncultured Gemmatimonas sp.
CGCCGGTGAGCGCCGTGGCGACGCCGTGCTGCCCGGCCCCGGTTTCCGCGATGAGCCGCCGTTTCCCCATCCGCAGAGCCAGGAGTCCCTGTCCCAGTGCCTGATTGGTCTTGTGGGCCCCGCCATGCAACAGGTCTTCGCGTTTGAGGTAGAGCCGGGTGCCGCGGCCCTCCAGAAGGTTGCGACAGCGGTACAGCGGCGTCGGGCGGCCGGCGTAGTGCGTGAGCAGCTCACCCAGCTCACGCTGGAATTCGGGATCCTGCTTGGCATCGAGGAATGCCGCCTCGAGCTGCTCGAGCGCCGGCATCAGGATCTCCGGGACGTAGGTCCCGCCGAACCGGCCGAAGCGGCCGCTCTCTCTCATACGTCGCGGACTCCCCGGCCCGGCAGACGGCGTCGGGCTCGCAGAAAGGCGTTGAGGCGATTCACGTCCTTCTCTCCCGGGGCGCGCTCCACTCCGGAGCTGACGTCGACCGCGTAGGTCCCCAGGGCAGCGGCGGTGGACGCATTCTCGGGACGCAGGCCGCCGGCGAGCACAGCGGCGGCACGCTCCGGATATGCCGTCAGCAGGGCCCAGTCGAAGCATTGGGAAGTCGCCGGGCCGTCCAGCAGCACGCGGTCGGCGCCGGTCTCCGCGCGGCGCGGGAGCCGGTCCGCCACCCGCACCGCCTTCCAGATTTCGCAGCCGGCGGGCAGGGCTCGCCGCACCGCCGCGACGGTGTCCGCCGATTCCGCGCCGTGCAGCTGGACCGCCGCCAGGTCGAGCTCGCGAGCAGCCACCACCACCACCTCCGTTCCTTGGTCGGCGAACACTCCGACCCAGCGCAAGGGTGCCGCCCGCCGCACGGCGCGGGCGGTATCCAGGCTAACCCGGCGCGGCGAGCCCTCGGCGAAGATCAGTCCGCCGTGGGTGGCGCCCGCCGCCGCGACGGCCTCCGCATCGTCCCCCCGCGTCAGCCCGCAGACCTTGGTGCGCCCGTAGACCAGCTCCCGCACCGCCGCGTCGAGGCCGGAGGCAGCCATGAGGGCGCTGCCGACCAGGAAGGCATCGGCGAACCCACTGGCCGCGACCACATCCTCATGGGATCCGTAACCCGACTCGGCGATGACCAGTCGGTCATGCGGGATGCCCGGAGCCAGACGGGCGACGGTTGCTGCGTCGACCCGCAAGGTTCGCAGATCGCGATTGTTGATTCCGATGGTCTCCGCGCCGAGCCCCAGCGCCCGCTCGGCCTCGGCCGCGTCGTGGACTTCGGTCAGGACCTCCATCCCGAGGCGCGTGGCCAGCTCCGAGCAGGCGCGCCAGGCCGCGTCGTCGATGGCGGCCAGCATCAGCAGGATCGCATCGGCGCCGTGGACGCGGGCCTCGGCCACCTGATACGGCTCCAGGAAGAAGTCCTTGGCGAGGAGCGGTTGCTCGAGGCGCTGTCGTACCTCGGCGAGCCGGGCGAGCGAGCCGCCGAAAAAGCGTTCGTCGGTCAGCACCGACACCGCGTCGGCGTGTCGGCCGTAGCTTGCCAGGATGGGCTCGAGGTCCGTGCCCGCGCGAATGACGCCCGCCGAGGGAGACGCGAACTTGATCTCGAGCACGAAGCCGGGGCTGCCATTGCGCAGCGCGGCGGTAAAGCTCCTCCGGCTCGGCTCGGCCCGGGCCAGCAGGCTCTCGAGCGAGACGCGCGCGCGGCGCTCGGCGAGCTCGGTGCGCTTGTGCGCCAGGATCGCGTCAAGCGCCATGGGAGAGCTCCACGAGCCGCTCGAGCCGCCGGAGAGCACCGCCGCCGGCGAGGGCCGCGCGCGCGAGCTGCACCGCCTGACGCAGCGTCGTCGCCTTGCCGGTGGCCCAGGCGAGCGTGCCGGCGTTGAGTGCGACCGCGTCGGCCGACGCGGCGGGACCCCTGCCCGCGAGCACGCCGACCAGCCACTCGGCGTTTTCCCCGGGGCCGGCGCCGGCGAGCGCCTCGAGACCGGTGGGCTCGAGGCCCGCCTCGCCCGGTGTGATCGTGAGATGGCGGAGCTCACCGTCCCGGACTAACGCGCAGGTGGTGGGGCCGTGCAGCGCGACCTCGTCGAGGCCGCTGCCGTGCACCACCAGGGCGACGCTGCGGCCCAGCAGCTGGAGCGTGCGTGCGGCGGGCTCGCACAAGGCGGGATCGTAGATCCCCATCCGCTGCCAGGGCGGCCGCGCGGCATTCGCGATCGGTCCCACCAGGTTGAACACGGTGCGCACGCCGAGCGAACGCCGCACCGGGGCCGCGTGGCGCACGCCGGGATGGTATTGCGGGGCAAAGACGAAGCAGACGCCGACCTGGTCGAGGCACCGCCTTCCCACTTCGGGCGCGGGGTCGAGCTTGACGCCGAGCTTTTCGAGCAGATCGGCCGAGCCGCAGCGTGAGGAGACGGAGCGATTGCCGGTCTTGGCCATCGGAATCCCCAGCTCGGCGGCCACGAACGCGGCGGCGGTGGAGAGATTCACCGTCCCCGTACCATCGCCCCCGGTGCCGCAGCAGTCGGCGAAGGGATATTCCGGCCGCGGGAAGGGCACCGCCGAGGCCAGCAGCGCTTCGACGGCGCCGGCCATGACGTCGGGCGTCTCGCCGCGGGTCTTGAGGGCGGCGAGCACGGCGGCCATTTCCACCTCCGAGTACTCGCCGGCAACGAAGCGACCAAAAGTTGCCGTGCTCTCCTCGCGCGAGAGGCTGCGGCGGCTCAGGACCTCGAGCACGTCACTCGCGCGCATGGCGCGCCCAGTGGATGACGTTGTCGATGATGCGCCCGCCGTCGGGTGTCAGAATCGACTCGGGGTGGAATTGCACGCCAAACTGGGGGGCGTTGCGGTGCGCCACAGCCATCACCACGCGCTCCGTCCCCGCGATGGGCTGCAGACAGTCGGGCAGCGTCGTGGCGGCGAGCGAGTGGTAGCGGCCCACGGGGAACGGTGAGGGAATCCCGCTGAAGAGCGGACCGCCCTCGTGGCGTACCCGGGAGGTCTTGCCGTGGACGACCTCACCGGCCGGTCCGACGACTCCGCCGAACGCCTCCACTATCGCCTGATGGCCGAGACACACGCCCAGCAGCGGCACTCGTGCCGCCGCGGCCCGCTGCACCACCTCGACGCAGCAGCCGGCCTCTGCCGGTGTTCCCGGTCCCGGCGACAGCACCAGCAGGCTGGGCCCGCCGTTGCCGGCCCGCGCCAGCACGGCCTCGGCGGGGACGCTATTGCGCCACACTTCGACAGCCGCGCCACGTCGGGCGAATTCGTCCACCAGGTTCCAGGTGAATGAGTCGAAGTTATCGACGAAGACGAGCCGGAGCGGATCAGTCACGCGCGCCTCGCGTCGCCGCGATCGCCTGCAGCACCGCTTCCGCCTTCCGGCGGGTCTCCAGGGCTTCGCTCGCAGGGTCGGAGTCAAAGACGATGCCTGCACCGGCGCGGACCTGGGCGACGCCGTTGTGTACCACGGCGGCCCGGATCACGATCGCGGTGTCCATCGCCCCATCATGACTCAGGTAGCCCACGGCTCCGCCGTAGGCGCCGCGGCGGGTGCGCTCGACTTCGCGGAGTAGCTGCGCGGCGCGGATCTTCGGCGCGCCAACCAGGGTCCCCATGTTCATGGCTGCGGCGTAGGCGTGCAGCGCATCGTAGCCCTCGGCCAGCTCGCCTTCCACTTCAGAGACGAGATGCATGACGTGGGCATAGCGGTCGACCGCCAGCAGGCGGCGCACCTGGCGGGTGCCGGGGCGGCTAACCCGGGCGACGTCGTTGCGGGCCAGGTCCACGAGCATCATGTGCTCGGCAATCTCCTTCTCATCGAGGCGCAGCGCGGCCTCGCGGCGCGCATCGAGATCCGCGTCGAGCCGGCCATCGGCAGCGTGACCCCGCGCCGCCGTCCCCGCGATCGGACGGATCGTCACCCGCTTCGGGGTTCCGTGGACTTTCACCGCGGTTTCCGGCGAGGCGCCGAAGACCGTTCCGCTCTCCCCGGCGACATAAAAGAGGTACGGACTGGGATTGCTGACGCGGAGTCCGGCGTAGGCGGCGAGGGGGTCGGGACAGGGCAGCTCGAAGGTGCGCGAGGCGACGATCTGGAAGACGTTCCCGGCCACGATGTGACGTTTGAGCTGGACCACGAGGCGCTGATACTCGGCGTCGGAGAGGTCGACGCGGGCTTCGGGCGGCGCGGCGGAAGCCGCGCGCGCAGGACGGGCGGGAGCCAGGGCAGCGACCGCGCCGAGCAGCTCGCCGATGGCGCGCACGGCGTCGTGATAGTTCGCGTCGCCATCGGCGCCGCCGAAGGCGTTGGCGACGAGCAGGGTCCGGTTGCGCACGTGATCGATGAGCACGAGGCGATCGGGCACCACGAAATCGAAATAGGGCGTGGGGGTGCGCTCGGGCCGGCCGGCGGGGAGCTCCTCGAAGAGCTCGAGCAGATCATAGGAGAACACGCCGGCCGCCAGATAACACGCGTCGGCGGGATGCGCCAGCAGGGTGGGGCCCAGCACGACCGCCCGCAGGGCGTCGAGCGGCGAGAGCAGGCGGCCCCGCGCGGCTTCGTCGCGCGGCCCGGGGGGCGGGGCGGGGAAGCTGGCCCGCAGCGCGCCCTCCTGCACGTCGAGCTCGAGGGCCCCGCCGCCT
>CAYNNS010000281.1:0-4624 GCA_964398345.1 uncultured Gemmatimonas sp.
TGCTCGCCCTGCTCGGTGGCGGGCTGGGTGTCGCCATCGCGTTCTGGGGCACCCGGTTCCTCGCAGCCATCCTGGCCGCCGGACCCGTGCAGGTGTTCTTCGCGCGCTCCTCCTGGCTGGCCTTCGACCTCCCCGTGAACTTGCGTACGCTCGGTTGGACCGCAGCGCTCTGTGTGCTCACGGGCATCTGCTTTGGACTGGCGCCCGCCTGGCGTGCCTCCAATATTGCCCCGGCAACCGGCCTGCTGGGGCGCGGCCCCGAGGGCGCCCGGCGCCCGGGTCCCACCCGGGTGCGACCCGGCCGTGCATTGGTGGTGTTACAGGTCGCGCTCTCGCTGGTGGTGCTGATCGCGGCGGCCCTTCTGGTCGAAACGCTGCGTAATCTCCGGAGTCTCGACCTGGGATATGACCGGGAGCACGTGCTCCTGGTCTGGACCCAGCCGAGCTCCACGCCGCGAGGTAATGATCCCGCCGGGCTGCGCGTGCTCTGGCATGACGTACAGCAGCGCATCGAGGCCGTTCCCGGGGTAACCCGGGCCGGGGCCTCGAATCAGGGGGTGCTCAGCGGGTCCGTGCCGGTGACCACCCAGGCGCAAACGCCGATCCGCATCGACGGCGAGTCGCCCAAGCCCGTCACCGCCTCGATGTTCCGCACCTTCGTGACGCCGGGTTACTTTGCCGCCCTGGGGATTCCGCTGCTGGCGGGGCGCGACTTCACCGAGCGCGACACCGATTCCCTGCCCGCGGTGATGATCGTGTCCCAGTCCATGGCGCAATTCTATTTCGGCAGGTCCGATCCCGTCGGGCGACGGGTGCACCTGGGGCAAAGCGACAGCCTCGGGACGACCATCATCGGCGTCGTGGGCGATCTGATCAGCGGGACCCCCCGCGGCGCCGGGGTGCCGCAATTCCTCTGGTACCTCCCTTACCGGGACAAGGAATCGGCCCGACGGCTCCAGACGATGATAGTGGTGGTGCGGAGCCGGGCCGATCCTCTCGGGGTGGCGCCCGCGATTCGCCGCGCCGTCGCCGCGGCCGATCCGGAGCTTCCCGTGCTCCGTATCAACACCGTCAACGAGCAGCTCGACGACGTGCTGGCGCAGGATCGCCTGGTGGCCGGGCTGGCCGCCTGGTTCGGAGCGCTCACCGCGCTGCTCGCCTGTCTCGGGCTGTATGGCCTGATGGCCTACACCACGGCGCGGCGGAGCAGCGAACTTGGCATCCGAATGGCCCTCGGCGCCACGGCTCGCGGGTTACTTGGCCTGGTGCTCCGGGAAAGCTCCCTGCTGGTGCTGACCGGGATTGCGCTTGGCGTCCCGCTGGCGCTGGTGGGGGCGCGCCTGCTCCAGTCCCACCTCTTCCGCATCAGCGCCGCTGATCCCGTCGCCCTCGTCGGCGCGGCGGTCCTCATGCTGGCGGTAGCGTTGCTCGCGGCACTGAGCCCGGCACTGCATGCCGCCCGGACCGATCCCATCGCCGTGCTCCGCAGCGAGTAGTCGCCCCGGTAGCGCCCGGCAGGATTTCCGGTTAACCTCACGCAAGCCTCTCCATCAGGACGACCCATGCGCTCGGCACCCTTCCTCCGGGCCACCGCGGCCCTGGCTGCGCTTTCCCTGTTGCCCTCGCTCGCCGCTGCCCAGCAGCCGAACCCGGCCGCCGTGGCCACGAACCCCCAGGCCAACCTTCCCTACGGCGCGAAAGACGGCAAGCCGGTGTCCCGCTGGACGCCGCCAGCCGGCGCCGGGCGGCAGCTCACGATCACCGACCTGCTGTCCTGGAAGCAGGTCCGGACGCCCCAGGTTTCCAACGACGGCAGGTGGTTCGTGTACAACCTGGGTCCGAATGAGGGCGACGCCGAGGTGGTGATCCGGGGGTCGGCCGCGGAGGGCAAGGAGTGGCGGTTCCCGGTGGGTGATGCCGCGGCGCTCAACCGCGGCGGCCCCCCCACTCCGGGAGGAGGGCCGAATGCCGCAGCGACCACCGCGCTCGGCATCAGCGGCAACAGCAAGTGGGTGGCGTTCCTGGTGTATCCCAGCTCGGCCACGCCCCGCAGGAATCGGCCCGGAGGAGGTGCCGCTGCGGCGGCCCCGTCTACCCCGATCAAGCTCGACGTGGTCAACCTCTCCGATGGCTCCAAACGGGAATTCGAAAACGTCCGCGCCTTCCGGTTCGCGGGTGATAACTCCGATTGGCTCGCGGTGCACCATGCAGCTCCCCAGGCCAGCGGCGGCACCGGCACGGCGGGAACGTCCGCCGCTGCTCCGCCGGCGGCTGCCTCGGGCACCACGCTCGAGCTGGTGAACCTCGCCGGCGGCACGCCGGTCCCGATCGCCAACGTCTCCGAGTTCGCCTTCGCCGACGGCGCGGACTGGATCGCCTATGCGGTGAGCCTCCCCGATCAGCTCGGCAACAGTCTGCAGCTGCGCCAGCTCTCCACCGGCATCAGCCGCTCGCTGGACGCGCAGAAGGCGGGCTATCGGCGGATTACCTGGGCCGATTCGTCCGATGGCCTGGCCGCGCTGCGCGTCGTCACCGATACCTCGGCCGCGGCCAGCAACGAGGAACAGGTGACCGCGCTGCTCTGGACCCACGCGGCGTTGCCTAACCCGGCGGTCGAAGTCGGGACCGGGGCGGCGGGGCTTCCGCCCGGCCTGGTCCTGAGCAGCGACTACGCCATCGACCTTGCCCGGGGCGGCGGCACGCTCTTTCTCGGCCTCCGGGAGCCACGGCCCCCGCGCGCGCGGGCGCAGGGCCCCGGCTTTACCCCGCCGAGCCCCGGAGGAGTGGCGCCGGGCGCGGGGAACACCGGCCAGGTGGCCGCGGCACCGCAGACCGACCAGGACGTTCCCTCGCTGATCCTCTGGCACTGGAAGGATCCGCGCACCCAGGCAACCCAGCAGGTGCAGGAAACCCAGGACCGCGCCTTTGCCTACGTCGCGGCGTACCACGTCGCGACCGCAAAGCTCAGCCGGCTCACCGATGACAAGTTGCGCACCCTGCAGCGGGGACCCCGGGACACCTGGGCGGTCGGGAGCGACGCGTCGGAATACGAGCGCGACGCCGGGATCAAGGGCTTCACCTATCGCGACCTCTACGCCATCGACCTCGCCACCGGCGAGCGCAAACTCATTCAGAAGAAGGTTCCCGGAGGGGGTGGGGGCGGCGGTGGCTTCGGGTTTGGCGGCGGCCTCGTGTCGCCGTTCTCGCCGGACAACTCGCGCTACGCCTACTACGACACCGGGGACTGGAAGGTCTACGATTTCAGCAGCGGCGCGCTCAAGGCCGTCACCACGGCCGTGCCCGGAAAGTTCTGGGACACAGAAGACGACCACAACCAGGTCAAGCCGCCGATCCCCGGCGGGTTACTGGGCTGGAGCCGCGACGGTGCCAGCATCATCGTGCGGGACAACTGGGACCTCTGGCGTCTCCCGGTGAGCGGCGCCGGGGCGATCAATCTCACGGGCAACGGCAGGCGCGACCAGATCCGCTATCAGAACCGTCTGGTCTTCGACGCGCGCGACCGCGGCCGTAGCGGGATCGACCTCGCCCAGCCGCTCTACGTCGAGACCTATGGCGAGTGGACCAAGCAGGAAGGGCTCTCGCAGATCGACCCCAAACAGGGCGGCGCCAAGGCCCTCTCGTTCGAGGACGCGAAGGTCGATTACCGACGGGCGCGCGACGCCACCGTCTGGCTCTACAGCCGGCAGACCGCGACGAAGTTCCCCGACTGGTACGCGAGCGACGACGGGCTCAAGAACGAGCGCCGGCTCACCGACGCCAATCCGCAGCAGAAGGACGTCGCGTGGACCCCGGGTGCCCGGCTGGTGGAATACACCTGCGAGAACGGCGGCGGCCGGCACCAGGCGGTGCTGTACCTGCCGGCGGGTTATGAGAAGGGCAAGAAGTATCCGACCCTGACCTATATATACGAGCTGCTGTCGCAGGAGTACCACCTCTACGCCCAGCCCAACGCCACCCGGTACTCCAATCCGAGCGTCTACACTTCGCGGGGTTATGCCTTCCTCAAGCCCGACATCGTCTATCACGTGAACGACCCCGGCCGCAGCGCCGTCTGGTGCATCGTACCGGCGGTGAAGGCCGCGATCGCCACGGGCATCGTGGACCCCGACCGCGTGGGACTCCAGGGTCACAGCTGGGGCGGTTACCAGACCACCTTCGTCACCACCCAGACCAACATCTTCAAGACCGCGGTCGCCGGGGCCCCGCTCACCGACATGACCTCGATGTTCGGTTCGATCTACTGGAACAGCGGCGACACCGACGGCTCGATCTTCATCGCGAGTCAGGGACGCTTTACCGGCGGGCCTAACGAAGTGCCCGACGCCTACGTGCGCAATTCACCGCAGACCTTCGCGGACAAACTCTCCATCCCCTTCATGATCCTGCACAACGATCGGGACGGCGCGGTCGATTTCAACCAGGGGATTACCTACTACAACCACCTGCGCGAGCTGGGGAAGGAAGTCGTGCTGCTGGAGTACGTCGGCGAGAACCACGGCCTGAGCCGCCCGGCCAACCAGAAGGATTACGCGCTTCGGATGACGGAGTGGTTCGACACCTTCCTGCGCGACCAGCCGGCGCCGCAGTGGCTGCAGGACGGCAT
>CAYNNS010000282.1:0-4622 GCA_964398345.1 uncultured Gemmatimonas sp.
GGCCAGCACGTCAACAAGACGTCGTCGGCGGTCCGGCTCACCCACATCCCCACCGGACTCGTGGTGTCGGGTCAGCAGGAGCGCAGCCAGGGGAAGAACAAGGCCACGGCCTACAAGATGCTGCGCGCGGCGATCTACAAGAAGAAGCTGGAAGAGCAGGAGGCCGCGAAGGCCGTGGTCGAAGCCACCAAGACCGACATTTCCTGGGGCAACCAGATCCGCTCCTACGTCTTTCAGCCCTACACGATGGTGAACGACCACCGTACCGAGCTCAAGCTGACCGATGTGCAGAAGGTGATGGACGGCGATCTCGATCCCTTCATGCAGGCGTATCTCAAGCGCTTCGGCGGAAACGGGGCTCGATGAGCGATACGGAGCGAGGCTTCGTCGAAGCGGCGCGGCGCAGCAATCGGACCGCGCTGGAAGCCCGGGGCGTGGCTCCTTACGCCTACCGCTTCGAGCGCAGCCACCTCGCCGCCGCCGCGAGCGCGCTCTACCAGGATGCCATGGGCGAGGCCGGACCCGAGGTGACGGTCGCGGGCAGGCTCGCCGCGCTCCGGAGCCAGGGGAAGACGATGTTCGCGCACCTCGAAGATCCTTCGGGGCGCATTCAGCTCTACTTCCGCCAGGACGCGCTCGCCGAGGCCTGGGAAACCGCGCGCCTGCTCGACCTCGACGATTTTGTCGGCGTGAAGGGAACGCTGTTCCGCACCAAGACCGGAGAGGTCACGGTGCGTGCCGCGAGCCTCGAGCTGCTCGCGAAGAGTCTGCGCCCGCTGCCGCGCGGCAAACTGCGGCAGACCGAATCCGGCGTCGAGAGCTTCGGCGACTTGAGCGACGCCGAGTTGCGCTACCGGCAGCGCTATGCCGATCTCGCGGTGCACCCCGCCGTCCGCAAGACCTTCGAGATCCGGGCGGAGGCGATTCGCTTCCTGCGCCGCTTTCTCGAAGAGCGCGGATTCCTCGAGGTCGAAACGCCGAGCCTGCAACCGCTCTACGGCGGGGCCTCGGCGCGGCCCTTCGTCACCCATCACAATGCGCTCGACATGCCGCTCTACCTGCGCATTGCCGACGAGCTCTACCTCAAGCGGCTCATCGTGGGTGGCTTCGAAAGA
Organism: uncultured Gemmatimonas sp.; assembly: GCA_964398345.1. Taxonomy (GTDB): domain Bacteria; phylum Gemmatimonadota; class Gemmatimonadetes; order Gemmatimonadales; family GWC2-71-9; genus JABFSM01. The sequence goes on from CAYNNS010000282.1 coordinate 1,116, forward strand.
GTCTACGAAATCGGGCACGATTTCCGGAACGAGGGAATGGACCGGAACCACAACCCCGAATTCACCATGCTCGAGTGTTACCAGGCCTACGCCGACTACAACGACGTCCTGGCGCTGACCGAGGCGATGATCGCGGGTGTCGTGCGGCATTGCACCGGAGGTCCCACGGTGACCGTGCGGGACGCCACGTTCGATTTCACCCCTCCGTTTCGCCGTGTTTCTTTCGTGGAGGGTGTCCGGGAACGCTCTGGTCTGGACGTCCGTACCGCCAGCGAGGCGGCCATGCGTGCCAGGCTGGTCGCGTCGGGCGTCTCCTCCGAAACCGCCGGCAGCTTCAGTGGAGGCAAGCTGGTGGATGAGCTCTTCAAGGCAGTGCTCGAGCCGCACCTCACCCAGCCGACTTTTCTCGTGGACTACCCCAAGGCCCTGAGCCCGCTCGCGCGCACGCACCGGAGCGACCCGGCGCTGGTCGAGCGCTTCGAGCTCTTCGTGGGCGGTAGCGAGGTCGCCAACGCCTTCAGCGAGCTCAACGACCCCGATGAGCAGCGCGCCCGCTTCGAGGACCAGGCCCGCCAGCGGGCGGCGGGTGACGAAGAGGCTCAGATGCTGGACAACGATTACATCCGGGCCCTCGAATACGGCATGCCGCCGACCGGCGGGCTGGGCATCGGCGTGGACCGGCTGGTGATGCTGATCACCGGTCAGCACAGTATTCGCGACGTGATTCTGTTCCCCGCCATGCGGCCGGAGGAATAGTGGTCACCGGTCACTGAATGTTCCCCACCCGCCTCGAACGCGCGATCGCGCTGCGCTACCTCAAGGGCCGCAAGAAGTCGCGCTTCGCGTCGCTCACGACGGTGATCGCCGTGGGCGGCGTCGCGATCGGCGTGACGGCGCTGATCGTGGTGCTCGGGGTGATGAACGGGCTGCGCGACGATCTGCGCGACCGCATCCTGGTCGCCAATCCGCATCTCCGGATCCTGACCTACGGCGCCTCACTGCGCATGGACAACTGGCGCGAAGCGCTCGACACCGTGCGCCGGCACCCCGACGTCATCGCCGCCTCTCCCGAGGTGCTCACCAAGTCCCTCATCATCAACAGCGCCGAGTATCCCGCGGCGGTCGACGTGGTGGGCTTCGCGCGGGACACCGGGAGCCGGGCGGTCACCACCTTGCCGCGCTACGTGAAACAGGGCGACCTCGAGTTCCGCACCCGCAGCGACAGCGTGCAGGGCGCCATCGTGCTCGGCTACCGCCTGGCGCAGCGGCTCTCGGTCTACGTCGGCGACGAGGTCACCCTGGTCTCCCCAACTTCGGTCAAGGTGAACCGGGCCACCGGAACCCGGGTTCCCAACCTCTGGAAGTTCGAGGTCACCGGGATCTTCGACACCGGCATGTACCAGTACGATGACGGCTTCGCGGTCATGGACATCCGTACCGCGCAGCAGTTCGCCGGGCTGGGTGATGCGGTGACCGGCATCGAGATCCGGCTCCGCGACCCCTGGAAGGCCCCGCAGGTCGGTGATACGCTGCAGGCCCGGCTCGGCTATCCCTTCCGGTCTTTCGATTGGCAGAGCCAGAACCAGAGCCTCTTCAGCGCGCTGCAGCTCGAGAAGAAGGCGATGGGCCTCATCATTTGCTTCATCATGGTGGTCGCCGCGTTCAACATCATCGGCACGCTCACCATGGCCGTGGCCGAAAAGACCAAGGAGATCGGGATCCTCCAGGCGATGGGGCTTACTTCGCGCGGCATCGGCCGGGTGTTTCTCGCCCAGGGCGCCATCATCGGCGGCGTGGGCACCTCGCTGGGCTTCATCGGCGGAATCCTCGTCGCGTATGTGATCGACAAGTCGGGCCTCATCAAGATCGATCCCGCCGTCTACTTCATCGACAAACTGCCGGTCCACCTGGAGCTGTTCGACATCGTGGCGGTGGTGACTTTCAGCTTCCTCGTGGCCGTGGTGGCCACGCTGCATCCCTCGCGCTCCGCCGCGCGACTCACCCCGGTCGAAGCGATTCGGCACGAATGAGCTCCCCCCTGGTGCTGGAGGCCCGCGAGCTCCGCAAGGACTATCAGGGCGGTGACGGCGGCACTATCGAAGTGCTCCGCGGCCTCGACCTCTCCGTCTCCACTGGAGAGTTCGTTGCGGTGACGGGAGAGAGCGGTTCCGGCAAGAGCACCTTGCTCCATCTGATCGGCGCCCTCGACCACCCGACGGCGGGCCAGGTGCTGCTCGACGGCGTCGCCTATGACTCCCTCGATGGCGATGCCCTCGCGGCGCTCCGCAACCGGAAGATCGGCTTCGTGTTCCAGTTTCACCACCTGCTGCGGGACTTCACGGCGCTCGAGAACGTGGCGATGCCGCTCCTGATCGCCGGCCACGCTCCCGCCGCGGCGCGCGCCCGCGCGGCGGTGCTGCTCGAATCGGTGGGCCTGTCGGACCGCACCAGCCATCTGCCCGCCCAGCTCTCCGGCGGCGAACAGCAGCGGGCAGCGGTCGCGCGGGCCCTGGCGACCAGTCCGGCGATGCTGCTGGCGGACGAGCCCTCCGGAAACCTCGACATCCGCAACGCCGAACAGCTGCACAGTCTCTTTGCCGGTCTGGCCCGGGAATTCCATACGGCGGTCGTGGTGGTGACCCACAACCGGGCGCTGGCGGCCCGCGCCGATCGCATCTTGACCCTGAGCGAAGGCGTGCTGGCGCCCGAATCGAGCTTCGGAGCGGAAACGGTTCCCTCATGAAGTGCAGCAACTGTGGTGAGCGCGAAGGTGTCGTCAGTCTGACACAGATTGTCGAGGGCGACGTGCGTACCGTCAGCCTGTGCGCCAAGTGCGCCGAGGAGAAAGGGATCGAAACCGGCGTAGGGGTGGCGGAGACCCCGCTCGGCGGTTTCCTCGCGGCGTTGCAGGAAAGCGCCGACCCCGATGCCCCGCTGACCGCGGCACTCGAGACCCGGTGCGCCGGCTGCAGCGCTACGCTGCGTGATTTCCGCGAAACCGGCCGGGTCGGGTGTGCCGAGTGCTACCACAGCTTCGACGCGCCCCTGCGCGAGCTGCTGCGACGCCTGCATGGCTCTACGCATCACACCGGGAAGCGCTACACGGGCGTCGCAGCGCTGCCCGTCCTCGCTCCACCAGCCACCCTGCTTGAGCTCCGGGATCAGCTGCGCCGTGCCATCGAGGCCGAGCAGTTCGAGCTCGCCGCCGAGCTGCGCGACCGGCTTCGGGAGAGCGAATGATCGATTTGAGTCTGTTGCCCGACGGCGGGATGTCCTGGCTGGAAGCCAGCGGGCCGGGCAGCCACCTGGTGGTTTCCACGCGGGTGCGCTTGGCGCGCAACCTGCAACGCCACCGCTTCACGACGCGCAACGAGCCCGCCGAACGCGACGCGATCCTCGGAGAGGTGGAACGCGCCGCGACGGAAACCCTCGGGCTCGGCCGGGCGGTTCGTTTCCGGGTCGATCGGCTGGAGCCCCTCGATCGCCGGCTGCTTCTGGGGCGCCATC
>CAYNNS010000283.1:0-4613 GCA_964398345.1 uncultured Gemmatimonas sp.
GAACTGCTGTACGACCTGCTGCCGCACGATCACCGCATGTCCTACGACATGCACCGCGTCCTGGCCTGTCTGCTCGACGCCGGCGCGTTGCGCGAGTTTCAGCCCGAGATCGCCGCGGAGCTCTTGTGTGGTCACGGCCGCATCGAAGGAATGCCGGTCGCCGTGCTGGCGAACCAGCGCGGTCTGGTGAAGCCCAAGCCCGGCGAGCGGCCGCGGTTTGGCGGCATTCTGTATACCGAGAGTGCCGAGAAAGCCGCCTACTTCATCGAGACCGCCAACCGCGAACGGATCCCCATTCTCTTCGTGCAGGACGTGAGCGGCTTCATGGTCGGGCCGGAAGCCGAGCACTCGGGCATCATTCGCGCGGGCGCGCGGTTCGTCGAGGCGATGGCGGCCGCCAGCGTGCCGAAGCTGGTGCTCACGGTCAACCACGCCTCGGGGGCAGGGTACTACGCAATGGCGGGGCAGGGGTTCGATCCCGACTTCATCCTGAGCTGGCCGACGGGACGGATGGGCGTCATGGAGGGTGAAGCGGCCGTCATGGCGGTACACGGCCCGGAGCTGGAACGGGCCCGGAGTGAAAAGCGCCCGGTGGCACCGGAAACCCATGAGGTGATCGAGCGGATGCGCGCCGACTACGAGCGCGAGCTCGACGCGCGCCACGCCGCGGCGCGCGGCCAGGTCGATCTGATCGTGGCGCCCGAGGAAACCCGCGCAGTACTGGCCTTCCTGCTGCGTGTGACGGCGCGCTTCGCGGGCCCGCACCTCGGCCCCTTCGTGCTTCCGGCCGCCGTGGAGTAACCCGGCCGCCCATGCTGCGCCGATCCCTGGCGGTCCTGTCGCTGGTGGGTGCCGCCTGCCACAGCCTCAAGCTCAAAGGCCCGGAGCCCGAGCCCGAGCGGCCCAACGTCGTCGTCCCCGCCGAGCCCGCGGACAGCCAGGGGCCGACGCCGGTGTTGCCGCCCATGACACGGCAGCCCGCGGCCCCGCCGGCGCTCGCGCTGGCGCGCGGCTGGATGCCGCTCGCGGCCACCGGCGTGGCGGCCTTCCGCACGGCCCACCCGGTGTGGGACGGGCGCGGTGTGCTGCTCGCGATCCTCGACGGCGGGATCGACCCCGGCGTCCCCGGGCTGGATTCGACGACAGCGGGCCGGGCCAAGCTGCTCGATCTGCGCGACTTCTCGGGCGAAGGCCGTGTCGCCCTCACCCCGTTCACGCCGGCGGGCGACCTGGTCCAGCTCGGTTCGCGAAAACTGTCCGGGTTAGGGCGCGTCCGCGCCATCGCCGTCGGGGCTGACTGGTACGGCGGCCTGATCGTCGAGCGCCGGCTCGGCGAGCCGCCGGCGTCGGACCTCAACGACAACGGCAGCGACGCCGATACCCTCGCGGTCGTCGTGGTGAAGGCGAGCGACGGCTGGGTGCTCTTCGCGGACACCGATGGGGACGGCTCCCTCGCCAACGAGCACCCGGTCCACGACTACCTGCTGGGCCGGGAGAGCTTCGGCTGGCACCGTCCCGGCGCCCGCCCGCCGCTCAACCTCGCCGCCAATTTCAGCGAGCGCAGCGGGCGCCCCGAGCTCGATCTGGCGTACGACACCGGCGGTCACGGCACCCACGTCGGCGGCATCGCGGCCGCCCACGACATCGGCGGGGTCAAGGGATTCGATGGCGTCGCGCCGGGCGCCCAGCTGCTGGGGCTCAAGATCGCCCGCAACGACTTCGGCGGGCTGACGACCACCGGCAGCGTCGTGACCGCGCTGGACTACGCCATCCGCTTTGCGGAACAGCACGCGCTCCCACTCGTCGTCAACATGAGCTTCGGCGTGGGCAACGAGCGCGAAGGCGCGGCCCGGTTGGACGCGCTGCTCGACTCGATGCTCGCCGCGCATCCGCAGGTGATCTTCGTGACCTCCGCGGGCAACGATGGCCCCGGGCTCTCCACCATCGGGTTCCCCGGCTCGCTGCGACACGGGATCACCGTCGGGGCGATTCAGCCGGCGGCATTTCTTGCTCCTGGCGCGCGCCCGCTGCATGCCGGGTCCGATCCGCTGCTCTACTTCAGCTCGCGCGGCGGGGAGCTCGCGAAGCCCGACGTCGCCGCGCCGGGCACCGCGTACTCCACCATTCCGGTGTGGAACGAAGGCGACGAGTTCAAGTCCGGGACCAGCATGGCGTCGCCGCAGATTGCCGGGCTGGTCGCGCTGCTGTTGTCCGCGGCGGCGACGCAACATCGAACCGTGCTGCTCGAAGACGTCCGGCGGGCGTTGCTCGGCAGCGCGCGCCCCGTGCCCGCGGCGACAGCTCTCGATGTGGGGGCCGGCGTCCCCGATGCCGAGGCGGCGTGGGCGATTCTGCGCGGGGCAGCTCCACCCGCGGACTTCCAGGTCAGCGTCCCCGATCACCCGGGAGCCACTGCGGCATTCGTGATCGGCCGGGCGGACACGCTGGTGCGGTTCCGGCTGCTGCGAACCCGGGGCGCCGAGCCCGTCGATGCCGTGCTGAGCAGCGACGTGCCCTGGCTGGTTGCCCCCGCGACGCTGCGGCTCGCTGCCGGCGTGCAGGACATCACGCTGGTGCAGCATCCCCCGACCTCACCTGGCGTGCACGTGGGAACCGTCACTGCCGCGCTGCAGGGCGTTCCAGGTCCGCTGTTCCGGCTGGTCAGCAGCGTCGTCACACCGGGCGCGGATCGCGCCACGCCCGTGCGGTCGACCGTCGCGCTGCCGGCGGGCGGGGAAGCGCACCTGAGCTTTGCCGCGGATTCGGGACGGCCCTTCTCGGTGCGCATCGCGGCGTCGAAGCGGGGAGAGACCCTGGTTGCGGCGCTGCACCAGCCGGGCGGCGCTCCCAACCTCGGCGAGAACGGCATTCCGGCCGGTGCGGACTCGGCCGCGGCGGTCTTCGACGTGGATGGGCGGGATGTCCTTCCGGGTTACTATGAGGCCGTGGCCGTGGCGGCGAGCGGTTCGGGCCAGACCGCGAAGCTCAGCGTCGACCACGCTCCCGTCCAGCTCCAGATCACGCGCGCGGCCCGCGATTCCCTCGCGGTCCGGCTCCGCTCGGTCAGCGATTCCCTCGCCACGGGACGGCTGCGCTTCGGCGTGCTGGGCGTCGAGCGAAGCTATGCGGTCAGCGGGATCGGCGGGGCAGACGTGGACGTTCCCTTTCTGCTTCCGGAGTGGGCCAAACACCTGCTGGTGGATCTCGAGCTGAATCCGGCGCAGTGGCCGCGCTTCACCGACTTCGGTCTCACCGCCGTCGACAGTGCCCAGCGCATCCTCGCCAAGTCTCCAGCCAATTACGCCCACGCCCGGCTGAGCGCCGACCTGGTCGCGCGCAGCAGCGACCAGCACGTGAGAATCGTGCTGGCTCCCGGCTTCGCAGAGCCGGACAGCCGGGAGCCCTGGCACGGTCGCGTCACGATCCGGCTGCAGGCCGACCGGCCGGTGGCTCTCGAGGCGAAGGAAGGAGACGAGTTTCACCTTACCCCGAAGTCCGACCTGAACGTCCACGCCCGGCTCGGCGAATTGCCGTGGTCGCTGCCCGATGGCTTCCAGCCGCTGCTGCTGTTTCTCGTGGAAAGCGGGGGCTTGAGCTGGACCTGGGAGCTTCCGCGACCCTAGCCGACGGAAACGGCGCTCCGCTGCGCTGATCGGGTTACACCGGTGCGCACGTGGTCGAGACCTTCGGGTGATGCGGGACCCCGATCCGCTCGCCGGCGCTCTGGGACTGCTGCGCCACCACTACGGCCATCAGGAGCTGCGCCCGCTGCAGGCGCGGGTCATCGCTGCGCTCCAGGAGGGCAACGATGTCCTGGCCGTGCTTCCCACCGGCGGAGGCAAGTCCATCTGCTTTCAGATCCCGGCCCTGTTGCGCTCTGGTCAGACGATCGTCGTCTCTCCGCTGATCTCTTTGATGCAGGACCAGGTTGCGGCGGCCCAGGCACGCGGTCTCCCAGCGGCAACACTGAACAGCGCGCTCAGTCCCGCGGTGCAGCGCGACATCCTCGCGCGCTTTTGCGGCGGAGCAGTCCGCCTGCTCTACACCTCACCGGAGCGGCTGAGCCGACTCGCGATCGATCTCGCGGTTGCCGGCTGTCGCCCTGAGCTGCTCGCCGTGGATGAAGCCCACTGCATCAGCGAGTGGGGTCACGACTTCCGGCCCGCCTATCGTGGGTTGCGCCGCCTGCGGGCGTCCCTGGGATGGCCCCAGGCCATCGCGCTCACCGGCAGCGCCACCCCCGAGGTGCGGCGCGACGTCGTGCGGGCGCTGGGTCTTGGCAGTCCGCGAGGACTCCGCACGGTGCTCGGGTCATTCGACCGGCGGAATCTCTGGTTCGGAGTGGCGCGGGTGGCGGATGAGCGCGAGCGGCTGGGAACGCTGGTGCAGGCCCTGCGCAGTCAGGATGCGCTTGCCCTGGTGTACGCTCCCACCCGGAACCTCGTCGAGGAACTGACCCGCGTGCTGGCTGACGCGGGACTTCGGGCGGCAGCCTACCACGCCGGTCTGTCGGCAGTAACCCGGCGCGCGGTGCTCCAGCGGTTTCTCTCCGACGAGCTCGGCGTGGTCGTGGCGACCTGTGCGTTCGGCCTGGGAATCGACAAGCCGAACGT
>CAYNNS010000284.1:0-4605 GCA_964398345.1 uncultured Gemmatimonas sp.
CCACTCCCGAGTGTCCCGGGGGTGGTCGGGTGCGGGCGGGCAGGCGGAACGGCGGCGGCAGCGTCGCGGTCGCCGGTGCCGAAGTCATCGCGGCGAGCGGCAATGGCCGGGTGACGGTACAGGATGCCCGCGGCCCCGTCGACGCGTCCAGTGGCAACGGCGCCATTCGCGTCGTCACCTCGAGCGGCCCGGTCAGCGCCAGCTCCGGTAACGGCGAGATCGACGTCTCCATCGGCAAGCTGGATCGCTCGGCCGATATGGAGTTCTCGACCGGGAATGGTCAGGTCACCCTGCGGCTGCCGGAGAACTACGGCGCGGAGCTCCAGGCCAGCACGGGGAACGGCACCGTCAGCAGCGACTTTCCGGTGACGATTCGCAGCGGCCGGCTCGACCACAGCCGGCTGCGGGGGACCCTCGGCGGCGGCGGCGGGCGGCTGACGATCAGCTCCGGCAACGGCAACGTGGAAATCCGGAAGCAGCCCTGAGCGGCGGGCAGGAAAGACTTCGAAAGCTGTCCTCCCGGAAGGACAACCCGGGACCCCAACCGGGACCCGGTTGAACGGCTCTTGCTCCGTCCGTTCCCGGCCGCTATCGTCACCCCATGTTCCAGTTGGCAGCCCTGCTCCTGGTCCATCCCGCAGCCGCACCAGCTCCCCGCGCTGTCGTCCTGGAAGCAACCAACGCGGTCAATGGCGACAGTGCCGCGGCTCTGCTCTCGCGGTGGACGGCCCGGTTCCAGCGGGATTCGGCCGATCCGGAAGCGCTGCTGGGACTGGCCACGCTGGAGCGGCTGACGTATCGCTACGACGCCGCGCTGCGGCACTACGCGCGGCTCTTTGCTTCCGCCTCCCGGCCTGCGGATCAGTACTCGCTGTATGCGCTGTTGGGCAGCGGCGAGGCGGTGCGCACGCATCTCTCGTTCGATAGCGGTACGGTCTTCTACACCAGGGCACTCGCGGTGGCGCGTGCCCTGCGCGACTCGGTGGGGATGGCGGAGGGGTTCCTCGGCCTCAGCTTCACCCGTTTTTACTCGAAGGGGCCGACGGTTGCGCTCCGAATCGCCGACAGCGCCGCTCCATTCGTGAATCCGCACGACCCCGCGCTGCTGACCAGGTTCCATTGGATCCGGGCCGTCGATCTGGTGTTCGGGGGCCGCCCGGAGGCGGAATCGGAGGCGCGCCGAGCGCTCGGATTTGCGCGACTGGCTGGTGACCTCCGATTGGAGGGCGCGGCGTACGCCCTGCTGGGCGGCGCCGCGTTCTCCAGCAAGCCCCCCCCGGTGACCATCGCGTTGTTCGACAGCGCCGAAGCGATCCTCCGAAGCGTGCACGACCGGTTCGGCCTCGGAGTCACCGAGCTCTGGCGGGGGTACCTCCCGCTGCTGCTCTTCGATCACGTCGCGGCCCGCCGCGATTTCACCGCCGCCCTGGCGCAGGGCGACTCCTCCGACGACCGCTACCTCCGGGGCTGGGCGCTGCGCAACCTCGCCCATCTCGAGTGGCATACCAGCGAGCTGGTGAGTGCCGCTCAGCACGTCGCCCAGGCAGACCTGCTCTTTTCGCAGCTGGGCGACAGGTACAGTGCGGCATATGCCGATGAGGTCATTGGCGGAGTAGCGCTGGATCGGGGCGAGATCGCCATGGCGGATAGCGCGTTTCGCCGCGACCAGCCCTGGGTGGACTCGGCGGGATTTGTGTTCGTCGGATTCTCCGATCGCTACGGCGCCGCGATGACGGCCATCCGGCGCGGCGACTGGCAGGACGCCACCAGAAAACTCCGCCTTGCCTCCGCGTACGCCACGGCCCACGCCCAGCAGGGGTCGGTGCCAGGACTCGAGTATTTCTTCGGTCTGGTTGCCCTGCGGCAAGGCAATCTGGCCGAAGCGGAGCGCCGCTTGCAACGCTACCTGCAGCATGCCTCCCCCACCCAATTGCTGGACCGCTACTCGGCCCGTACCCGGCTGGCCCAGGTCGCGCTGCAGCGCGGCCAGGTGATGCGGGCAGAAGCCGAGCAGGTCGCGGCGAGCGACGAGCTGGATTCGCTGCGCGCGGGCCTGGATAACCAGCGGCTCCGGCTGCTCGCCTTTCAAACCCATCGGGGCTACGATGACCCGGATCAAGGCTTCGCCTCGATCATCGACGGTCTGGTCGCGGGCGGTCGGGTCGAGCCGGCATTTCGGCTGGTCGAGCGGCGCCGCGCCCGGGAGTTGCGCGATCATCTGGCCCGGCTCGCCGCGTCGCCCCAGGGATCCATTGCTGCGGGGCTGACCCGCGCACCCGGAGCCGACGCGGTGCCCGCTCTCGACGACAGCACGGCGGTCCTCGAATACGCGATGGGCAAGGCCGCCGGCGGCAGTGTCGTGTTCGCCCTAACCCGCAAAGGCCTGAGCGCGGCGCGTTTCCCGCTGTCCGGTGCGGTGAGCGAGGCGATCGGGCGATACGGCTCGCGGCTGGCCGCGGGCGGCGCTGCCGACAGTCTGGCCCGGCTGGTGTCCGCGGCGGTGCTCGCGCCGGCGCTGGGCCTGCTGCCTGCCGCGATCCACCGCCTGGTCATCGTCCCGAGCGGGGTGCTGTTCCAGCTTCCTTTCGAAGCCTTGCCGCTCCCCGACGGATCACCCCTGCTGGAGCGCTACGTCGTCGTACTCGACCCTTCCCGCGCGGTGCTGGCCAGCCTGGCCGGCCGGGTTTCGCGCAGCGGTCCGGTGCGATTGCTCGCCCTGGCGGATCCCCGCTCCCCGGGGGACGCGCTGCCCAGGTTGAGAGGCTCGGCGGCGGAAGCACGCGCCGTCGCTCGCTTCGCGGCAACGGCCGATGTGCGGCTCCGCGACTCGGCCAGCGAGGCGTTTCTCAAAAACAGCCCGCTCGAAGGCTATCAGGTGCTGCACTTCGCGACCCACGCGCTGGTCGACCAGGAGGCTGCGGATCGTACCGTGCTGGCCCTTGCGCCCGGACATGGCGAGGACGGCTTCGTCGGCATCGGCGAGCTGCTCGGGCTCAAGCTCTCCGCCGACCTCGTGGTGCTGTCGGCTTGCGAGACCGCGTCGGGAGAGGTGATCGAGGGGGAAGGCATCGAGGGGCTCACGCTGCCGTTCCTCGAGATCGGCGCCCGCTCGGTGGTGGCGAGCCGGTGGCGGATCGGCGATCGGCGCACCCTCGCGCTGATGACCGGCTTCTACCGGAGCCTGGCTCGTGGCGCAACAGCCGGAGCGGCGCTCCGTGCGGCGGAATTGGCGGCCTACCGGAGCGGGGCACCGGCGAGCGAATGGGCGGCGTTTACCCTGGTGGGCGATCCCGGAGTGCGGATTGCCGTGCACGAGCCCGGCGCTCGTTGGCCACTGTATCTGTTGCTGGGGGTTGTGGTGCTGGCCGCCCTGGCCGGTTTTCTCACCCTTCAAGCGAGGCGCGGGCTCAGGGCGGAGCTCGCCGCATCCGGAACCGCGTGACAGGAGACTGCAGCACACTCCCGCTCACCGAGCGTCCCGTCACCTGCCAGCGATACTCCCGCTCCGGCTCCAGGGTGATGCTGTCGGGCAAGGTTACCGAGGTATCGGGGGTCGCGACGGCGTAGAGCGGCGTACCATCGCCCCGGACGACTGTGAGCTCATAACGCGCCACTCCAGTGGCGGATCTCCAGGTGATGGTGATGGGACCGGCCGTGCCGCCGATCTCTCCCTGAGGAGCGATCGGGAGCAAGGAGAGACTGCCACCTCGTTCGAGGTCGGGTACGCCGGGGTTACGAGCCCTCCAGATCAGGACGGCCCCCAGCCCCAGGACGACCGCGGCCGCCAGGGCGACCGGTATCGACCAGTGCCGGGATGGGGCAGGGCGCTCGGTTGCCAGGGAGCGAAGCAGCTCGAACTCGGCGAGGCACTCGCGGCACGCCATGACGTGGTCGACGGTGTCGAGACGCTCGGATTGGGAGCCGCGGTGCTCGACCAGGGCCTGGATGAGCTCGGGGCTCGGGCACTCGATCCGGTCGGCGCTGTGCCTGATGGCGAGAGCGGCCTGGTAGGCGGCACGAAGCCGCTCGTCGTTCATTGGGCCAGCTCCGGTGTGATCCCCTTCGCGGTCAGCTGCTCTCGCAAGTCGCTCAAGCCTCGATAGAGCAGGTTGCGGGTTTTGGCCTCGCTCCAGCCGAGCAGAGCGCAAATCTCATCCCGGCCATAACCCGCCAGATACATCCGGACCACCTGGCGTCGGCCCGGGGCAAGGGCTGCGACCGACGCGCCGATCGTGCCGACCAGCTCCTTGCTCTCCACCGCGGAGACCGGGGCCGGGCGGGAAGAGCTCAGCAGGCTTTCGGCCACCTCACCTCCTTCGATCGAATCATACTGCCGCGCCCTGCGCCGCCGGATGAGGTCGAGCGCGGCGGTCGTCGCGGTCCGGTACACATAAGACGTGCTCGCGACGGAAATCCTCTCAGCGGTGCCGAGCGCCCGCCACAGGCGGATGCGGACCTCCTGGAGCAGGTCATCGAGGTCGGCTCCTGCGAGCCCGTGCCGGCCCGCGGTCTGGGTCACCGCAGCTCGATAGCGCGCGAGGATCTGCTCCAACGCCGCGCTGATGGCGGCGGGCGGATCGGGGCCGGCCATTGGGCAAACATACC
>CAYNNS010000285.1:0-4041 GCA_964398345.1 uncultured Gemmatimonas sp.
AACGAGCGGATCGAGCGGTTCGCGGCCGACCAGGAAGGCACCGATGCCGGGACGATGGCAAACAGCCAGACCCAGGACATCGAGGCTGCCCTGGCCACGCTGCCCCCGCGCGATGCCAAGGTCCTGCGGCTGTATTTCGGTATCGAGGACGGTCAGAGCCGGACCTTGGAAGAGATCGGCCGGATGATGGGGGTAACCCGCGAGCGAATCCGCCAGCTGCGCGACCGGGCGCTGATCCGGCTGCGCGAGGGTGAGACCGGAGAGCGGCTCAAGGATCTGGTGGCGTAAGTCGGACCGGTCGGACAGAACACAAGGCCCTCCAGAAATCGGAGGGCCTTGTCATTTTCACCCACAGATTTCAGAGATTATTGACCAGTCGTTCGCTCCGGGTTGAGGGCCTTGCGAATCTGATCCCTCGCGTCCTCGAGGTGCGATCGCGTGATTCCATTCGCTTTGGGGATCGCGCGGGCCAGCTCGGCGTCGAGTGACCGCAGCTCCGCGCGGAACGCGGCTTTGATATCGCTGGTGGCGCGAGCGGGCCCGATCTGGGCCAACAGCTGCACCGGGAACCCGGCGGGGGGAACGAACGGGGTCGGGTTGATCTTGGCGGCAATGGCGGTGAGGTAGCTCCGCTGCAGTTCGCGGCGGAACGGGTCGATGCTCACCGAGGTGCCGGAGAGCTCGCGCCAGATCCCGCCGCGCACGTCGCCGAGGAATTCGGTGAGGCCGTAGCCCTCGCCGTGCCTGGCCAGCGCGTCGAACTCGTCGATGCGCTCCAGCCGGCGGTCGTTGAACAGCGCGTTGAGTACGCTTGCCTGCGCCGCGTTGATCCTTCGCAAAGCGCCTTCGACCTCGATGAGCCGGAGCAGGTCGGGTGTGACGAAAAAGCTTGGCGTGGCGAAAGCGTTTTCATTGAGAAAGCGTACCGCCTCCTTCTGATGGGCTTTGGGCCAGGGCTTGTAGCGCGGCCCGGTCTGACCGGCGTACTTCTCCTGTGCGTCGGCGCCGCCCACCACGATCGCGACGTGGCGCAGCTCGGTGGCCCACTGATTGATGAGCCGGCCGTAGATCTCCGTCAAATCATCGTAGTCGTGGCCATTCTGCACCGTGGCGGGGATCACGAGCGGCATCACCTGCTTGATGCTCTTCAGGCCCCATCCGGTGGCCTTGACGGGATCGCCGTCGCCGACGGCCTCGTTCTGGTCGCCGGGATCCGAGCCGCGCGAGTCGGAGAGGTTGAAGCGGTACCAGGGAACCGAGTCCTGCTGGCGGGACCAGCCGTCGAGGGTGGCCCACTCGGCGTCGGAAGTGCGGGCACTCGGAATCGGCGTGTAGCCCCACTTGGTGGTGTAGAAATCCCACGGGCCGATCCGAGGAATCAGGTCGGCGATGGGAATGTTGTCTTCGGGCTGCGCGACGTAGTTAAAGCGCGAGTAGTCCATGATCGACGGCGAATGCCCCATGCGATGCACCCAGCTCGGCTTGCGTAGGGAGTCGACGGGATAGGTCGAGCTGCCCTTCTGGTCGTGCTGGTAGCCGAGCGTGTGGCCGATCTCGTGAGCGATCACAAATTCGACCAGGCGTCCCATCAGCGAATCGGGGAAGGGCCACATCCGCGCGCGGGGATCGAGGTGCCCGACCTGGGTGAAGTACCAGGACCGCTGCAGGTTCATGATGTTGTGGTACACGTAGATGTCGGATTCGATGATCTCGCCGGTGCGGGGGTCGTGCACGTTGGGTCCGGTGGCATTCTCCACGGTCGAGGGGAACCAGCGGATCACCGAGTACCGCGCGTCCTCGGGAGCCCAGTCGGGGTCCTGCTCGGGCGTGGGCGCCTCGGCCGGCACGATCCCTTTGCGGAAGCCGGCGGCTTCGAAGGCGGGCTGCCAGTCCTCGATCGCCTTGCGCACCCAGGGCTTGAGCCATTCGGGCGTATTGGGGTCGACGTAGTAGGTGATCGGCTTGATGGGCTCGGAGACGGCGGCGCTGGGGTCCTTCTTTTCCAACCGCCAGCGGACGATGTAGTCGCGGGTCTGGGCGCGCTGTTCCGGACGTCCATAGTCCAGCATGCTGATGCTGAAGAAGCCGGTGCGCTTATCGGCCAGCCGAGGCAGCATCGGATGCTCCGGCAGGGTGATCATACTCCAGTGCATGACGAGGGTCGCGGTGCCCGCGGGAGCATTGACCCCAAGACCGCCGCCTCCGCCGGGAAGGCCGGGAATGGTGAGGGTGGGCGGATAGGTGAGTGAGGCTTCCACGTCCACGTTGGTCGGGAAGGTGAGCACCCGCTCGATGAAAGAGCGATTGGCATCGGGCGGCGTGCGCGACCGCGCGGCGGGCACCAGCTCGGGCGGCGGCGCGGTATAGAGCCGGCTTACCTCGATCACCGGGGCGCTATCGGGTCCGTAGGCGTCGACGTTGAACGCCGCGATGATCACGTCGTTGTTGGCGTTGCGCACCGCGCGATAGATCGGCGCGGTGGAATCGGCCACGGTTTCGTACGAGACGCTCCGCAGTAACACGCGATTCTCACGCCGCTCCCACTTCAGCACCAGGTTCGGCGCCGCCTGCAGACCGCCGTAGCCCTGGTTGACCGGCACGCGCGCCGTACGGGTCACCAGCAGCATCTCCTTGTTGAGCGCGGTCCTGGGGATCTCGTAGTAGAGCCGGCTGCCGATCCGATGGGTCTTGAAGAGGCCGGCCTTGGTCTTCGCCTCCGCCGTAATCACGCGGGCGTAGGGGCGCGGCACCGGGTCGGCGCCGGGCTGCGGGAACGCGGGCCGCTGGGTGCTGTCCTGCGGCGCTACCGGCTGGCCGGTCGGGACCACTGGACGCTGTGCTGCCGGGGCGGGCGCGGGAGCCGGAGCTGGCTGTGGAGCCGGTTGCCGCGGCGGCGTGCTGTGACAGGAGGCCAGCAAACCACTGAGCGCCAGCGCGCCGCGCCTAGGGTGTGAAGCCATCGCGTGCCTCAACGGATTGGAGGTTGCCTTCAACTGCCCGGATGGTACTCCCGCTCGAGGTGTCCCTTGAGCTGCGATCGGTAGAAATACACCTCGCGCAAATTGCCGGTGGCATAGCGCACGGCCTGGTCGTTGAAGTGCCGCGAGCCGGGGTCGCCGCTCTCTCCGCCGGCCGTCACGGCCCTTGCGCGCACGCTGTCGCCGAACTCGACCACCGCGACAAAGCTGTTGCCGCTGGTGCCGTAGCGCTTCTTGCTGCCTTTCCAGGTGCGCGCTCCGAACGACGCGAGCGAGCCCCACCGCGCCGAGGGGAAGCCCACGGGAATGCTGGTGCCGGCGTCGGTAAAGGGATGGACGATGTCGTCGGTGATGCGCTGGAACCGGTTGATCTCACCCCAGGGCGTCTTCCAGCTGCCGAAGTCGGCGCTGAGCCTCGCCATGGCCGCCGTCAGGGCCTGGAGGCGCTGCGCGGACGTGGCGGTGGTGGGGACCAGGGTGTCGACGCTGGTACCGGCGGGCCGCGGCGCGCGCGCGACCATGCGGCCGACTTCCTCACCCCAATAAACCGCGAGGGAGGTTGGAACAGAGCCAGCCGACCAGCGGAGATCCCAGGCACGGAGCGCACGAATCGGCTCGGCGAGCGAGACCTTCAGCGTATCGGCGGCGGGAAGGCTGTCGTAGGCGGCGAGCAGCGACGGCACCAGCGTGGCGAATCCGGTGAGGTAGCTGTCGTAGGCGGCGCCGATCAGCCCGGCGATGGAGAAGTCCTTGCGATTCTCCAGGACCCGGATGGCGTGGGGGCCGCGGGCATTGACCGCGTTGTTGTTGAAATACGCGGGATAGTCGGACTTTTTCGGGCTGGCGGGTCCCGCGGCGGTCCAGGGAGGATCGTTGCTGTTGTAGAGCCATCCGGTGCTCGGATTGAAGAGATTGGGACTCTCCTCGAACGTATGGAGGCCCCTCCACTCCGTCGCGGGATCGCTGCCGTCCACCGGCTTGCTCCAATCGAAGCGCGGGTCGCCGCGCGGAACGAAGGTGGCGTGGAAATAGGGGGAATTTCCGTCGGCGTCGGGCTGTATGG
>CAYNNS010000285.1:4051-4602 GCA_964398345.1 uncultured Gemmatimonas sp.
GGGGGGTAGGTGCGGGCGTTGGCCGGAAACCTTTGTGGTGGCGGGTCTTGGTCCGGCTGTACGACGGCATCAGCGCTTTGACCGGCTCCTGCAGGAGACGTACGGTCACCCACTTGCCATCCAGCTCGCGAACGACGGGGCCATGGTGGGTGCGATAGACCGTGAAGGCGCGCTGGGCCATGCCGGTCGGCGTCCTGTAGGGCACCGTGATGGTGGAGACCTGCACCGGGCGTTCCTCGCTCCCGTACTTGTAGAACAGGCTGTCGCCGCGCTTCACGATCGTCTCGGCGTATTCGTCGACGGCATCGACGCCGCTGGAGGTGTGCATCCAGCCGGCGCGGTCGTTGAATCCCTGATAGATGAAGAACTGGCCCCAGGTCGCCGCGCCGTAGGCGTTGAGTCCTTCATCGCTCGTCATCTGCAGCTCGGAACGGAAATAAAACGAAGTATGCGGATTAATCAAAAGCAGCGCATGGTGAGCCACCGTGTTCGCGGGTGCCACCGCGGCCCGGTCGAGGACCCGGGGCAGCGGCGCCCAGCCCTGGTCGGCC
>CAYNNS010000286.1:0-4591 GCA_964398345.1 uncultured Gemmatimonas sp.
CATGCTGATCAGCGAGCTGGCGGTCAATCCCGACGTGCGCCTGGTGGATCGTTGGTAGACGCAGCGGGTGCTGGATGAGCAGGGCCTTGCGGTGGCGGAACGGGTGGACAAGGAAACCGCGGCGAAGGTGGGCAAGCTGGTCGGGGCGCGGTACATGGTGGCGGGGTCGTTCATTGACCTGTTCGGCGATTTCCGGATCGACGCCCGCATGATCAACGTCGAGACCGGCGAAATCATGAAGGTGGTGCGCAGCGATCCCAAGTACCACGACCGCCGCGATATGTACCGGATGATCCAGTCCGTCGCCGAGCGGATCATGGCCGACAACCGGTTGCCGCCGCTACCGGTGAGCAGCGCGCAGCGCGGCGCGCGCCAGGTGCCGACGGAAGCGCTGGCCCTGTTCAGCCGGGCGTTGCTCTATCAGGACCGGGGCGACAAGGCGAAAGCCGTGGAGTACTACCAGAAGGCGCTGGACGTCTTCCCGGATTACACCGAGGCCAGCGAAGGGCTCAAGAAGGCGCGGACGCCCTAACCCGGAGGCCCCGTTCCAGGCCCAGCCACAAGCCGAGATTGAGCGGCAGGAACAGCGCGATCACTTCGAGGTTGTGCTGCCGGAACCAGGGCAGCGGCTTGAGCAGGAGCGCCAGTCCGCCGAGCAGGACGATCAGCAGCGCGAGCCGGCGCGCCGGCTCGACCGCCCAGGCCCGCCGCCGCAGCGCCTTGGGCAGCACAAAGGCCAGCAGCAAGGCCGGCAGGGTACAGAGCAACAGGTTTTCGTTGCGATAGGCGGCGACGTGGTGACTTCCCGCCCACAGGTAGGTCATGAAAGCACCGGCCAGCCCGGTGAGCAGGGCCCAGAGCGTCGCGAGCGGTAGCAACGCCCGGGTCCGTCCCAGCAGCACCAATCCGGCACCCGCGACCAGCCCCGCAAGGAAATAGCCGAGCAGCCAGCTCGACGGCCGGTCCGGCACGTCCCAGCGCCCCCCGGGATTCAGTAGCCGCTCGTTGCGTACCAGAGGATGCAGTGCCCCGTCGGGACCGGCGATCTGTACACTGTCGACGTGCTGACGGAGCCGCATCGGGAGAAACATCTGCTCCCAGCGGGTCATCTCGGCGTCGACGGGCTCGCCGAGCACCAGCAGCATGCCGGTATAGAGCGCCGTGTTGTTCTGGTTGAGCCGGCGGGTCTCGTCCCGCCAGGTCATGCCGGAGGGCTGCTCGCCATAGCGCCGCAGGGCACCACCGATCACGCTGTCGATGGCGTCGCGAATCCGCGTGGAGCAATTGTCGCGATAGTAGTCGTAGAAGTACTCGCGGTGCTCCGGCTGCCAGTTCCAATGCAGGAACTGCCGCAGCGCGGCACGTTGCGCGGGGGAGAGGGCGAGCTCCTGGGCCCAGATGCGGCGACCCTGGCGGGCGTAGGCCTCGACCACCCCCGGCACGTTGCTCTCGAATCCCATCGAGTACCACATCCGGCCTTCGATGAAGCGGAGCAGGAAATGGGGCTTCTCGAAGCTGAAGCGGCCGTAGTCGTAGTGCTCGTCCTCGCCGGTGACGCTGTTGTGAAGCCACAGCGCGTTGTGCCCGAAACGCTCCCACATCCGCTCGCCGGTTTCATAGGTGAGCAAGGTGACGGTGAGCTCGGAACCGGGCTCCTGGGCAGTGACCCGTGACCCCATGACCAGGAAGCAACCCAGCGCCAGCCGCAGTCCCCTCACAGCGCGACGTCTTTCCCTTCGGCGGCGGATTTGTAGAGCGCCTCGATCACTTTGAGCAGGGTGATGTGCTCGGAGAGCTTGGGAACCTTGGCCTCTCCGGTCACCGCGGCGAGGAAGTGCGCCCATTGCGCACGGAAGGAAGCCGTAAACGCGCTCTCGCGCGACAGGCTCCCGGTGGGTGAGACATCTTGCGGCACGCCGTTGAGCTCTTTCCAGACGTGCAGCGGGTTAATCCCCGCCGTACCCTTGCTGCCCCGCACGCCAACCCCGAAGCGCTCCTGCTCACCGATGTGACGCCAGGTGACATCCACCGAAATGGCGAGGCCGCCTTCGCAGACCACGAACGCGGTGCCCGACTGCTCGACGCCCCGTTCGCCCTTGGGCTTGGTGAGATTGGCGCTCACCCGCGAGGGCACCGGGTTGCCGGCCAGCCACAGACAGAGGTCGACCATGGTCAGTCCGAGGTCGAGCATCGCGCCGCCGCCGGACTCGTCCCGGCGGGTGCGCCAGCCGAGCTGGGCGCGCGCCGGCCGCGACACGTGCCAACTGGCGCGGATCGAGTCCAGCTCGCCAAGCTCTCCGCTCTGGACGAAGCTCCGCACCGCCTGCGCGTCGGGCCGGTAGCGGTGCGTCATCCCGATCATCACCTGACGGTCCTGCTTTTCCGCCAGCCGCGCGATCCGTTGCTCGCCGGATGGCGTCAGCGAGCCTGGCTTTTCGACGAGCACGTGACAGCCCGCCGCGAGCCCCGCGAGGACGTGGGGCTCGTGCAAGTGGTTGGGTGTCGCGATGAGGATGGCGTCGAGCTCCTCATGGTCGAGGAGGTCTTCGATGTCGTCGAAGACGTCCTTGATCTGGAACCGCTCGGCGAGCGCCCGCGCCTTCGGCAGGTCCACGTCGCAGATCGCGGCGATCTCGACCGTTTTCACCTTCTTGAGCACCGGCAGGTGCGCGACCTGCACGATGGCCCCGGCGCCGATCATGCCGATCCGAATGGGCTCGCTCATGGATGTCCCTGCTCAGTAATGACGCGAAAGGTCTGTGCCTGGAAAATAAGCGGCCAGAATGTCCTGGTAGGAGAAACCCGCGCGGGAGCGCGCCAGCGCACCCCACTGGCACATCCCGACGCCATGTCCGGCTCCGGAGCCCTCGGCAACGAGCTGAACGATGCGTTCTCCGCTGCGGGTCAGCTGCAGATTGAAATTGGCGCTCCGCAGAATGCTGCCGTCCCCGGTGCGGAAGACCAGCCGGGCCACCGGACCCGTCACGGTATAGTTGCCGCGCGATCCGAGCAGCTCGAGGTGAGCGACCCGTCCGGTGGCGGTCCGGTCGATGACGCGGATGCCGCGCAGGCTTCGGGCCAGCGCTGCCGGTGCGCCGGCTTGAGGCAGCGTTTCGCCGAGGGTGCGGGCCAGCTGTTCGCCGCTCCAGCTCTCGCGCCAGCGAAATCGGGGTGAGATCGCGCACCACGGCCGGCCGCTGTCGGCTTCGTCCCGAATGGAACGCAGATAGGGGCGATTGCCGCCGGCGAAGACTTCGGTTCCGTCCGCCGTGCGCCCGCCGCAGGTCGAATGAAAGAAGCCGTCGATGAGCTGACCCTGCCAGAGCAGCACTTCGCCGCGGGTCTCCTGGACGGCTTGGGTTGAGACCGGCGTTTCGAAACCGATGCCGGCGTAGGCCTGGTCCGCGACCGTCGCCACCAGGTCATAGCCGCGCATGCGCCAGCGCCCGATCGCCTTGAGCGCGATGGTACGGGAGATGACCGCCTGAGCGCGAAGGGCGGCGAGGTCGGGCTCGGAGCGAGCGCCCATCTCCGCGCCGACCACGCCCTGGAGGTAGGTCTCTACGTCGAGCAGATTGGTCGCGCTCACGCCCGTGAGCGTGGCCGAAAGCAGAAAGCGCCCCCGGTAGTCCCGACCATTGATCCGCACCGGAGCCCCGCTGTCGGCCGGAGTGACCTCGAGCGCCGGACCCGGCGTTACCGCCACGCCGCCCACGCGAATCCTGAGACCCGCGGCTCCCGCGGCCACGGTCGCGGCGGTTCCGGGAGGCAGTCCACTCAGCTCGCTGCCGTCGGGGATGGTGAGGCGGAGCGCGGAGCCCCCGCCGAAGGAGAGCGTGGCCGCGTTCACGACCACGCCGATGCGGATCTCGGGCGCGGTGCGTTCGGGGAGGGCAACCGTCGCGACTTCCTGACGGACGCACCCGCCGGCGAGCACGGCAAGCCCCACGCCCAACCCGAGACGGCGGGCGCGGGAATCAGCCACGATAGTTGCCGAACCTGAGCTCGAGACCGAAGTCCTGCGATTTGACGAAGGCGATGACGCTCTGCAGCTCGTCCTTGGACGGGCTCGAGACGCGCAGCTCGTCACCCTGTATGCTGACCTGCACTTTCTTGAAGCCGTGCTCCTTGACGGCCTTCTGAATCTGCTTCGAAGTCTCCTGGGGAATTCCCTGGGTGAGCGTGATGGTGCAGCGCACCGAGGTGCCCACCGAGGGCTCGAAGTCGCCGGTCTTCAGGTTCTTGAGCGGCACGCCGCGCTTGGCACACTTCTGCCGCAGCACTTCGAGCACCTGCTTCATGCGGAACTCGTCATCCGCATGCAACCTGATCACCGCACCGGCGCGATCGAATGCGATGGTGACGTGGCTGCCCTTGAAGTCATAGCGCTGGGCGATCTCCTTCAGCGCCTGATTCACCGCATTGTCGACTTCCTGGAGTTCCGCGCCGGTCGAGATGTCGAATGAAGCCGTGCCGGCCATGCTAGGAGAGGAAGGATTCGAGGGCCTTGGAGCGGCTCACGTGACGGAGCCGGGAGAGCGCCTTTTCCTTGATCTGCCGCACCCGCTCGCGGGTGATGCCGAGCAGCGAG
>CAYNNS010000287.1:0-4578 GCA_964398345.1 uncultured Gemmatimonas sp.
GGCGGCGAAAAGAAGCGCAACGAGATCCTGCAGATGGCGGTGCTGGAGCCGAAGCTCGCCATTCTCGACGAGACCGATTCCGGACTGGACATCGACGCCCTCAGGATCGTCGCCGACGGGGTCAATGCACTGCGGCGCCCGGATCGCGCCACCATCGTCGTGACCCACTACCAGCGCCTGCTCAATTTCATCGTTCCTGACTTTGTGCACGTTCTGGTCGATGGTCAGATCGTGAAATCGGGCGGCAAGGAGCTCGCCCTCGAGCTCGAGGCCAGAGGCTACGAGTGGCTCAACGGCATTCCGGAGCCTGCGTCAACGTGAACGATAGGTACCAGCAGGCCTTCGAGCGGTTCACCGGAAACGGTGGAGGTCACGGTCCGACCGGCGTCCTGGCCAGTCGGCGGCAAGCCTTCGCGCGCTTCACCCAAGCGGGATTCCCCACCATCAAGGATGAGGAGTGGCGGTTTACGCCGATCGCGCCGATCGTGCGCGCCTCCTGGCGGCTGGATCGGGAGAGCGCCGGTCGCAAGGTGAGCGTCGCCGAGCTCGCGCCCTTCCGATTTGGTGACCCGGACTGGTGTACGCTGGTGTTCCTCGACGGCCATTTCGCGCCCGGACTCTCGCATCGCCCGCCGCTCGGGGACGGCATTCGTGTCGAGCCGTTTGCCGAGGCCCTGGCTCGCGATCCCGGGCTGGTCGAAGGGAGTTTCGTGCGAACCACCGCACCGGGTCTTCCGGCGTTTGCGGCGCTCAATGCCGCCTTCGTGACCGAAGGAGCGGTGGTGCGGATTCCCGCCGGGGTCCAGCTGGAGCAGCCGCTGCAGCTGCTGTATGTCACGACCGAGGCGGTTGCGGGCGCCGCGGTGCAGTTGCGCACCGTGCTTCAGGTCGAGCGTGGCGCCCGCGTGCAGCTGGTGGAGACCTATGCCGGCCTGGAGCGGGCGGAAGTACTGAGCAATGTGGTCACCGAGGTCGGGGTCGCTCCGGGCGCATGGGTCGAGCATACCAGGATCCAGCAGGAAAACCCCGCCGCGTATCACATCGGGCTCACTCAGGTCGAGCAGGGCCGCGACAGCCACTATCGCTCGTTCACGCTCGCCGAGGGCGGCGCCATTGCCCGCCACGATCTGCGCGCGCGGCTGTCGGGCGAGAACGTCGAAACGCTTCTCTATGGGCTGTATCTTGGCCGTGGGGAGCAGCTGGTGGACAATCATACGGTGATCTATCACGACCAGCCCAACTGCCGCAGCTGGGAGGTCTATAAGGGAATTCTCGACGGCGACAGCCGCGCCGTATTCAATGGGAAGGTGCTGGTGCAGCCCGAGGCCCAGAAGACCGATGCCAAACAGACCAATCGCAACCTGTTGCTGTCGGCCGGGGCCAAGGTCGATACCAAGCCGCAGCTGGAGATTTTCGCGGACGACGTGAAGTGCACCCACGGTGCCACGGTCGGGCGCATCGACGAGAGCGCCTTCTTCTATCTGCAGAGCCGCGGCATTTCACGGGACCACGCCCAGCGGATCCTGACCTACGCGTTCGCCGCGGAGGTCGTGAACGAAGTGGCCTCGGCGCCGGTGCGCCAGGGCCTGGACCAGCGGGTCGCCGCCCGTCTGGGAGTGCGGAGCTAACCCGCGTGAACCCCATCGCCCAGTCCCGCACCGAGCTCCAGAGTCCCGGCCGCAGCGCCTGGGACGTGGCGCGGGTGCGCGCGGACTTCCCGATTCTGACCCGTGAAGTCCGCGGGCGGCCGCTGGTGTACCTCGACAACGCCGCAACCGCGCAGAAGCCCCAGCCAGTGATCGCGGCCCTGGCCCGCTACTACGAGACCGGCAACGCCAACGTGCATCGCGGGGTGCACGCGCTGAGCCAGGAAGCGACGCTCGAGTACGAGCGCGTGCGCGAGCTGGCGGCCGGGTTCCTCGGTGCGCCGAGTGCGTCGGAGCTGATCTTCACCGCCGGCACGACAGCGGCGATCAACCTGGTGGCCCAGAGCTACGGTGGGTCGGTGGTGCGTCCGGGCGATCAGATTCTGGTGACGGAGATGGAGCACCACTCGAACCTGGTGCCCTGGCAACTCGTCGCCGAGCGGACCGGAGCCACGTTGCAGGCGATTCCGGTCGCCGATTCGGGAGGGCTCGACCTCGCCGCGTTCGAGCGCATGCTCGGATCGCGCACGCGCATCGTGGCCGTGACGCACGCGTCGAATGTGATCGGCGCGATCAATCCGATCAACGCGATTGCCGCGATGAGCCACGAGGCCGGCGCCGCCGTCGTCGTCGACGGGGCGCAGTCGGCACCGCACCTGCGGATCAACCTGGCGGCGATGGATTGCGACTTCTTCGCCTGCTCGGGCCACAAGCTGTACGGTCCGACCGGGATCGGATTGCTGTACGGCAAGCGCGCGCTGCTGGAGGCGATGCCGCCCTGGCAGGGTGGCGGAGGGATGATTCGTGAGGTCCAGATCGCGCGTAGCAGTTATGCTCCGCCGCCCGAGCGCTTCGAAGCGGGTACGCCTCCCATCGCCGAGGTAGTCGGGCTGGGCGCCGCGCTGGAGTATGTGATGCGCTGGGATTGGGAGGCGCTGGTGGCATATGAACAGGACCTCGTGGCGGAAGCCGGTCGCAAGCTGGCGAGCGTGCCGGGCCTCCGCATCCTCGGCGAGGGCGCCGACCGGGTGAGCGTGCTCTCGGTGGTGCTCGATGGCATCCATCCACACGATGCCGGAACGGTGCTCGACACGCTTGGGATCGCCGTCCGGGCCGGCCATCATTGCGCCCAACCTTTGATGCGACGTTTCGGCGTCACGGCAACGCTGCGCGCCTCGTTCGGGGCGTACAACACCTCCGAAGAGATCGATGCGCTCGTCGCCGGGCTCCGTGAAGCCCGCAGGGTTCTCGGGTGAGCAACGAGCTCGACGAGCTGTATCAGAGCGTCATCCTCGATCACAACCGGGCGCCGCGAAACTTCCGAACGCCCGAGGGTGCGACGACCCACGCCGAAGGGAGAAACCCGCTCTGCGGCGACGTCTACGACGTCTGGCTCACGATCGAGGGAGATCGGATCGTCGATGCGGCATTCCAGGGCCAGGGCTGCGCGATCTCGAAGGCCAGTGCCTCGATGATGACGCAGGTGATCAAAGGCAAGACGCTCTCGGAAACTCGCGCGATCTTCGAGGCGTTCCACCAGCTCGTGACGGAGGACGCCGGGACCCGGGGCGGGCAGCTGCCGGGCAAGCTCGAAGTCTTCAAGGGCGTGCGGGCGTTTCCGATTCGAGTGAAATGCGCCACCCTTTCGTGGCACGCGATGAAACAGGCGCTGGACCAGGTCCAGCCGTAACGAGGAGTGTATGCCATACCATGAGATGATGGTCAAACCGATGCGTGACGAAGTGACCCGTCTGGGAGTGCAGGAGCTGCGCAGCGTTGCCGACGTCGACACGGCGCTCGGCCCAGGTGAGAGGACCGCGCTGGTCTTCGTGAACTCCGTGTGCGGCTGCGCGGCTGGCGCCGCGCGTCCCGCACTGGGGCTTGCCCTGCAGAGTGCCAACCGTCCGCAGCACCTGTACAGCGTCTTCGCGGGCCAGGACCTCGAAGCCACGGCTCGCGCGCGGAGTTATTTCGCCGAGTATCAGCCCAGTTCACCGTCCTTCGCGCTGCTGCAAGACGGCGAGGTGGTGCACTTTATTCACCGGCACATGATCGAGGGGCGTGGCCCCGAGGCGATCGCTCGCGACCTGGTGGCGGCGTTCGATAAGTTCTGCACCGCGGGGAGCCGGGAATAGCTCGGGTGTCGGGTCACGTTTTCCACCCTGGTCACGAGGAGCTCCACGGCGTCACCGTCGTGATCGGGGGCGCGTCGGGGCGCACCTGGGTGGGGCGCTATCATGAAACCAACGATCGGGGGGTCGTCGTACTAGACGTGGCCATTCACGACCCGGCTACGGCAACCATGCCACGAACCGCCTGGATCGAACGAATCCGAACGTTCGGCGTTCGGGTCGATGAGCCCTTTGTTCTGCTGCCGGCAAAGGAAGTGGGGCCAATCGTACGCTTGAGTGAGTGGGAATCCTCCGAGCATACCCCGGGAGCCCAACGCGATGGGTGACACGATGGTTCACCTGGAAGGCGTGACCAAGCGGTTCTCCGGTCATACGGCGGTCGACCGGCTGTCGATGGAGGTGCCCCGCGGCGGCATCTTCGGGTTGCTCGGGCCCAACGGCGCCGGAAAGAGCACTACGATCCGGATGATCATGAACATCCTCACGCCGGATGAGGGAACGATCACACTCTTCGGGAAAGAATCTGCGAGCCGCGACCTCTCCGCGCGGATCGGATACCTGCCCGAGGAACGCGGGCTTTACAAGAAGATGCGGGTCGGAGACCATCTCACGTTTCTGGGTGAGGCCAAGGGGATCAACCGACGCATCGCGCGCCAAAAAGCCGGCGTCTGGTTTGAACGGTTGGGGATTGCCCACTGGACCATACAGAAGGTTGAGGAGCTCTCTAAAGGGGTCCAGCAAAGAGTCCCGTTTACTGGGCCGCTACTGTCCGGCTCCACGCTCCACCCGCTCGATGTAGC
>CAYNNS010000288.1:0-4573 GCA_964398345.1 uncultured Gemmatimonas sp.
CGCCGACGCATCGGTCGCGGGCTGATATCTTCCGGGCGAACGCGGCAGGGAGCGGTCATGTCCAGGCGATTGCAGGTGTACGAGACTCCCGACATCACCGTCACGTTCGAGCCGGAGGTCTGCCGGCATTCGGGCGTCTGCGTGCGCGGGTTACCCGCGGTGTTCGATGTGAAGCGGAAGCGCTGGGTGCGGCCCGAAGCGGCGCCGGCGGACGCCGTCGAGGCCCAGATCCGGCGCTGTCCGTCCGGCGCGCTCAAGAGCTACCGTCCGGGCGAGCCGCATCCCACCGAGTGACGCGCCGCCCTGCCCTCTGGCGCTGTCGCAAGTGCCGCCGGGTCTTTGCCAACCGGAATCAATCGCACGCCTGTGGCCGGCATACGCTGGCCAGCCACTTTTCCGGCAAGCCCGCCGCGGTTCGCGCCCTGTTCGACGCGGTGGTCGCGGCGGTGCGCGCGATCGGGCCGGTACGGGTGCTCCCGGAAAAGACCCGGATCGCGTTCCAGGTGCGGATGTCGTTTGCGCAGGTGACTGTGCGGCGCGGCTGGCTCGATGGCCACGTGGTACTCGCCCGGCGCTATGAGCACCCACGCTTCCGGCGCGTCGAAACCTTCTCGCCCCGGAACCACGTGCACGCCTTCCGCATTTCCAGGCCCGATGAGATCGACGCGGAGTTCCGCGCCTGGCTGGCGGAGGCGTACCTCGTAGGAGACCAGCAGCACCTGGCGACCCGAAAGAAGGAGCGCGCATGACGGGACACGTGGCCAGTCTCTCGGTCAAGCCCGAGACCCCGGGACAAGTCGGTTTGCCCAAGTCGGCGGTGGCGTCCCTGGCGATCTCGGCGCAGGGCGCCGGCGGCGATTACAACCGCTACCGGACCCGCACGCTGCACGGTGACCCCGACTCGGCGATCCTGCTCCTCACCCGCGACGTGCTCGCTGCCCTGCAGCGGGAGGGCTGGGCGGTGGAGCCCGGCCACCTGGGGGAAAACGTGCTGCTCGAGGGCATCGGCAACGCCGGACTCGCCCCCGGCAAGCAGGTCGCCCTGGGCGGCGAGGTCGTCGTGCAAGTAACCCGCGAATGCGAGCCCTGCAGCGAGCTCTACGAGCTGCCCTACATCGGCAAGACCCGCGGCCCGGCCTTCGTCCGCACGCTGCAGCACCGCCGGGGCTGGTACGCCCGGGTGCTGGCGGCCGGCACCGTGGCGCGCGGCGACCCGGCGCGCGTGCTCGACTGAGCGGCGGCCGGGCTCTACATTCTCCGCCTTCCCTTCCTGCCGGAGGTTCCGCTCGATGTGCCGCACCTGCCTGATCGTGCCTGCCGTTGCCCTGCTGCTGGGCGCCTGTAAGCCCGCCGCGCCCGCCGCCACCGACGACAGCGCCGCCGCCGCCGAGGCCATCAAGGCCGCGGATGCCGCCTGGGAGAAAGCGGTGTCGTCGAAGGACACCACCGCCTCGATGGCCGCCGTGGAATCGGGCGGCGCGGTCCTGGGGCCCAACGCACCCGCTGCGGCCACCCCCGAGGCGATCAAGGGGATGTTCGTGATGTTCTGGGGTATGCCCGCCATCAGCATCCACTGGACCGCCACCAAGACCGAAGCGGCGAAGTCCGGCGAGCTGGGTTATTCCATGGGTACCTACCAGCTCTCCTGGAACGACCCCAAGGGCAAGCCCATGAGCGACAAGGGCAAGTACGTCACCGTCTGGCGTAAGCAGGCCGACGGCAGCTGGAAGGTGGTCTACGACATCTTCAACTCGGATCAGCCCGCGACCGGGATGTAGCGGTTGTCCGGGTTAGGGCTCGCCCTGCGCAGCCTGCTCTGGACCCTGCTGCTCCCGGGGATGGTCGCGGGCTTGGTTCCCTGGCGCTACTACGGCGTGGGCCACGTCCAGGCACGCTGGGGCGCTCCGGAGTTCTACGTCGGGTTGCTCGCCGTGGCCCTCGGCGCGGCGCTGCTGTTGGCCTGTATCTGGGAGTTCGCGCGGCGCGGCCGGGGGACCCTCTCGCCGCTGGATCCCCCCTCCGAGCTGGTGGCGCGGGGGCTCTATCGTTACGTGCGCAATCCGATGTATCTGAGCGTCGCGACGATGCTCCTCGGCGAGCTGCTGCTCGTCCCTTCGCGCGCCCTCCTGCTCTATGCCGGCAGCGTCTTCCTGCTCTTCAACCTCGCCGTGATCCTGTACGAGGAGCCCGCGCTGCGCCGCAGATTCGGGGCGTCCTACGAGCGTTACCGGCACGAGGTGCCGCGCTGGATCCCCAGGGCCCCGCGCCGCGCCGCATGACGGTCGCGAGGGACGTTTTGCGCACTGCGGGTGTCGGTTTCTTCCCGAGAAAGGAAGCAACATGAGCGAGACCCCGCAGGGCGGCACCATCACCGGTGCCTCGATTCTGGCGCATTACGGAAAGCCGCTGCTCATCGGGTTCGGCGTTTTCCTGATCGGCACGCTCTTCTTTCCCTTCATCTCGATGCAGATGCTGGGCATGAGCCAGGGCCGCACGCTGTGGGACCTCTCCAGCCAGCTGAGCCAGACCGGGGGCGGCGGCGGGGTGAAGCTGCTCGTGCTGCTGGCGATCGTCAGCATCGCCACGCCGCTGGTCTGGAAGGACAAACGCGCCTGGCTCGCGCTTCTGCTGCCGCTGCTCTCGGTGCTCTGGGCCTTCTGGTCGGTGAAGCGCGCGATGGGTCCGATGGCCGAGCTCGTCAGCTATGGTATCGGCTTCTATCTCTGTGTCGCCTCGGCAATTTTCGTCGCCGCGACCGCGGTGAAGCGATTCTCCTCGGGGGGCTGAGACTCGCCCCCCGAGCGGCGAGCGGGCGGCCTGAGGGGCCGCCCGTTCTGCTTTTCGGTCACGCCCTGGAGCGGCGGACTGATTCCAGGCCACAATCGCCCAGTTTTGGGGGCGCGACAGTTATGAAGATTTCAGCTATCTTGGTAGCCTCTCTCGAACGCGCTTCGAGGGAGTCTCCGCGCACATCGTCCGCAACCACGACAGGAAGCTTCGCCATGGCAATCTGGAATGAGCAGAGCGCGACCAAGAAAGCCCCCGTAGCGACCGAACCCGCTCCCAAGAAGGAGCCCGAGCCCCGCACCGACTTCGCGGCCAGCAGCTACGACCTTCCGCGCCGCGCGGCCGAGCGTGAGGCGAAGGAGTCGCTGATT
Organism: uncultured Gemmatimonas sp.; assembly: GCA_964398345.1. Classification (GTDB taxonomy): domain Bacteria; phylum Gemmatimonadota; class Gemmatimonadetes; order Gemmatimonadales; family GWC2-71-9; genus JABFSM01. The sequence continues at coordinate 3,159 of CAYNNS010000288.1, forward strand.
GCGGCGGACCTGACGATCGAAGGCAAGATCGAGGGCGCTGGTCACGTGCGGATCGCGGGGCGCTTCAACGGCGACGTCCACGTGCAAGGCAACCTCACCATCGAAGCGGGCGCCAAGCTCACCGGCGGCGTCCGGGCCAACACCGTGATCATCGGCGGGGAGCTGCAGGGCAACATCGACGCCGCGTCGCGGGTCGAGCTGCTCGAGTCGGGCGTGCTCAACGGCGACCTCAAGGCCGGTTCGCTCACCGTCGCGGCGGGGTCGCGGATGCGCGGCCAGGTCGAGTTCGGCTGGGACGACAAGGGCTCGCTCAAGTCGTCCGTGAAGATGGAGACCGGCTCGGCCGCATGACCAGCGTGAGGCAGGGAGCTGCCGGCGCGACGCGGACCTGTCCGCACTGCCGGGCGATCATTCTCGAGAGCGCGAGCGTCTGTCCGGCGTGTCAGCACCATCTGCGCTTCGACCCCGGGGCGGCGGAGCGCGCCGTCCCCAGCTTCCTGCCGCTCCGCGTGGAAGGCACCATCCGCCATCCGCCGGTGGGGGAGCCCTGGGAATACTCCGTGATGCTCTCGATCAGGAACGATCGCGGCGAGGAGATCGCGCGTCAGGTCGTGGGCGTCGGCGCGTTGCAGCCGTCGGAGCAGCGGACCTTTACCCTCGCCGTCGAGGTGTTCACCCCTGCCGACGCCAAGCTCGGCAGGGGACTTCCGGGGCGCTAGCCCGCCGCGGTGTCCCACAGCGACGTGCCTCCTAACCCGCGAGACCGGGTCCTCCGGCTCATCGCCGGCTTCAAGTTCTGCAAGGCGGCCTTCCTGCTCGCGGTGTCCTTCGGGGCCCTGCGGCTGCTCGATCCCGCCGCCGCCGCGCCGGTCCGCCACTGGGTCACGACGCTGGTGTGGCGGCTTCGTCCCCGCGCCGGCGCCGCGTTCGCCGCAGCCCTCGAACGGCTGCCCGCCTCGCGCATCGAGATCTTCAGTCTGCTGCTGTTCTGCTGGGCCGCGCTGTTCATCGTGGAGGGCGTGGGACTCTGGCGGGGCAAACGCTGGGCGGAAAACCTCACCATCGTGGCGACCGCGTCATTTCTTCCCTTCGAAATCTTCGAGCTCCTGCGCCACACCACCTGGCCGCGCGCCTTCACCTTGAGCTTCAATCTCCTGGTCGTGGGCTATCTGATATGGCGAAAGCGCTACCGGGAGAAGTGAGCCGCCCCGGCCACACCTGTCGCCGTGGCACTACAGCCGATGTGAGGAACGATTTGTGGTCACTCGGGTTCGGCGCACGCAAGGGAGTGCACGGTGGGCCTTCAGAAAAAGCGACGCGGGACGTTGCACTCAACGCCCCGCGTTCGCTCCCATGACCGGCGACTACGAATCCTACGCCGCGCGCGAGCCTGCACGCGCCAAACGCATGATGCT
>CAYNNS010000289.1:0-4570 GCA_964398345.1 uncultured Gemmatimonas sp.
GTCGCGCCTTGGCGGAGTCCCCCGAGGACGCGGCTCGGGCGTCAAAGCAGACCGGGGTCGCCCTGCGCGAACGGCCGGAGGGGCTCCACGTCCACTACGCCATTCCGCAGGCGACCACCGCCTGGCTCGCGCGCGAAATGCTCGGCGCGGCGCACCCACTCAAGGTCATCACCACGCTGCACGGCACCGACATCACCCTGGTGGGGCAGGAGGAGAGCTTCCACGCCATCACCAAGTTCTCCATCGAGCGCTCCGACGCCGTCACCGCGGTCTCCGACTTTCTGAAGGACGAGACCATCCGGACCTTCGGCTGCGCCCAGTGCCGCATCTCCACCATTCCCAACTTCGTCAACCTCCGCGAATACCATCCCGTCGAGCCGAAACAGCGCGACGGGCTGGCGCCCGAGGGCCACAAGCTGGTCACCCACGTCTCCAATTTCCGCGAGGTCAAGCGGGTAAAGGATGTGGTGCGGGTCTTCTCCCGGCTGCGCCGCGCGATGCCCGCGACGCTGCTCATGATCGGCGACGGCCCCGAGCGCGACGACGCCGAGCGCGAAGCCCGCGAGCTGTCCGTCGCGGGTGACGTGCGCTTCCTGGGCCGGATCGATACAGTGGCGCCGCTGCTGCAGCAGAGCGACCTCTTTATCCTGCCGACCCAGAGCGAGTCCTTCGGGCTCGCCGCGCTCGAGGCGATGGCCTGCGGCGTCCCGGTCGTCGGCAGCCGCGCGGGCGGGCTACCCGAAGTGGTTCAGGACGACGTAAGCGGGATCTTGGAACCCGCCGGCTCGGTCGAGGCGATGGCGCGCCGGGCCGCCGAGCTGTTGCGCGACCCCGAGCGGCATCGCGCCATGGCGAACGCCGCCGTCCAGCGGGCCCACGAGTTCGACGCCGACCGCATCGTCCCGATGTACGAGCAACTCTACCGCGCGGTGCTGACATGATCCTCACTTGGTGGCAAGGCATCCTGCTGGGCCTGGTCCAGGGGCTCACCGAGTTCCTGCCGGTTTCGAGCTCGGGTCACCTGGTCCTCGCCGAGCGGCTCGTCGGCTTCCAGGCGCAGGGCGTGTTCTTCGAGGTCGCGGTCCACGTGGCCACGCTGTTTGCGGTGCTGGTCGCCTATCGCCGGCGGATCGCCGCGCTGCTGAGCGGGTTACTCAAGGGCGGATCCGAGGCGCTGCGCTACACCGGGCTCCTGATCCTCGGCTCGATTCCGGCGGGACTCGCCGGCGTGCTGCTACGCGACTACTTCGAGCGCAGCTTCCACTCGCTCCCGGCGCTGGGCTGGCAGTTCCTGTTCACGGCGGCGCTGCTCTGGAGCACCAAATACGCAAAGGTGCGCGGCGACGGCGCCCGGATCACCGCCACCCAGGCGCTGCTCATCGGCGTCGCGCAGGCCGTGGCGATCGTACCTGCCATCTCCCGCTCCGGTGCCACCATCGCCGTGGCGCTTTGGTGCGGGCTCGCCGCCGCGCCCGCCGCCGAGTTCTCGTTTCTGCTCTCGCTGATCGTGATCGCGGGCTCGGGGCTGCTCGAGGCGCGCCACATTCCGCCCGGCGACCACGAGTTCACCCTGCCGCTCCTGCTGGCGTTCGTCACCGCGATGCTCTCCGGGATCTGGGCGATCCGCTGGCTGATCGCGCTGCTGCGCCGCCAGCAGTTCTACTGGTTCGCGCCCTATGTTGCGGCGGTGGGATTACTCTGTCTGTTCTGGTTCAGATGAAGAACAGCGTGAACGGCGAACGGCGAACGGCGAACGGGACCAGACCGCACAATGAGCTCGTCCCGCTGGGCCGTTCCCGTTCGCGTTTCCCCGTTCGCCGTTCGCTGTTCGCTGTTCACGCCGTTAGGCAATGATCACCATCCGTTGGCTCGAATCCGCAGCTTCGACCCAGGACGAGGCCCACCAGCTCGCTGCCACCGGTGCGCCGCACGGCACCGCGGTCGCCGTGCCGGTCCAAACCTCGGGGCGGGGGACCCGCGGCCGGGTCTGGATCTCGGCCGAGGGCGGGCTCTGGCTCAGCGTGGTCTGCCGGCCCGCCGGCGGCGCCGCGATCGAAGTACTCGGCCTCCGGGTCGGCCTCGCGCTGGCGCGCTTCCTCGACGGCCTGGTGCGGCCCCCGGCGCGGGTTGCGCTCAAGTGGCCCAACGACCTCGTGCTCGGCACCGGCAAGCTCGGCGGGATCCTCGCCGAGGCCCGCTGGCAGGGCGAGCAGCTCGCCTGGGTGGTCGTGGGGGTGGGACTCAACGTCCGGAACGAGGTACCCGCGCAGACTAACCCGCGCGCGGCGCGGCTGGTCGATGCCGGCGTGGCGCTCGCTCCGGTCGAGCTCGCGGAGCCCGTCGCCCACGTGGTGGCCCGCGCGACCCGCAGCGCCGAGGCGCTCACCCCCGAAGAAATCGCCGAATTCGAGCTGCGCGACTGGCTGCGCGGCCGGCAGCTCCGGGAGCCTGCGGCCGGGACGGCCGAAGGCATCACCGCCGGCGGGTTACTGCGCGTGCGCCGCGCCGACGGCAGCATGGCCGAGGTCTTCGGCAGTGTGGGACTTGAGCCGTAACCGGTAACCGGTGACCAGTAACCTGTACCTGGAGTCCCCTATGGCCACTCGCAAACTCCTCGCCTTCATCCTCCGCGTCGCGACCGCCGTCGGCGCCGCCTACGTCATCGTCAACGCCGTCCAGGGCTACCATCCCAAGTCGCCCACCTGCCTCGATACCGCCCTGCAGCGCGGCGTCGAGAACATGCCGAGCTACTGCAAGCTGCCCATCTGGAACTTCGTGCTCGCCTTCCTAATCCTCCTGGTCGGCACTCGGATCGCGAAGACCCTCGAGCGCACCGCGGCCTGACTGGCCCGGGCCGGGGCCCCGGCACTACTTTTCTCCACTCTCCCGACCACCCGGAGCGCGCATGACCTTGGCCGTGGCCGTTGATCCCTCGTACGACCAGACCGATATCCCCCGAATACTCCGCTCCGGCGTGCAGCTCGGCCTGATCCAGTGCGTGCTGATCGCCGCGTTCGGCTTCCTGCAGCCGCGCATCGAAGGCGTCGCCGAGCTGGTCATCTGCGGGGTCATTCTGCTCATCGGGCTCGCCGTCACCATCGCGCTGCCGGGCAGGTGGACCCGCGCGCGCACCATCGAGGGCATCGCGGGCGCGGCGGGTATCGGATACGCCGCGGCCATCGTGTTTCTCGCCGTGGACGTCGTGCTCTTCCAGCCGCTGCATCTCTGGACCAACCGCTGGCTCGAGATCGGGGGTGGGAGCAACTGGTGGTACCATCCGGTGTGGTGGATGGTGGGGACGTTCGTGCCCTGGATGGGGGCGTGGATTCAGGCCAATCGCACCGCGAAAACCGGCAGTCCGAGCCCCCTGCTCGTCGTCCTGGTGACGTTCGTCCTGGCTGCGATCTGCCTCGGCATCGGTATTCTGCTTGGGGTCCCGCACGCCACCTGGGGACTCGGCGGGTTTGCGGTCGCGTGCCTCCCGGCGCTCGCATTGTACGCGGCTCTCTCGCACATCGGGCTCCGTCGGTAGGCTTTTGTCCGCCTGACCGCCCGACCGCCAGCCATGTCAGTCATCCGTGGTATCTCGCGTTTCCTCGGCTGGCTCCTCACTCCCCTCGTAGCGCTCGCCGCGTCCTTCCTGGGCGCGTGGCTCGGCGCGACCCTCGCCGGGGGCATCAAGAGTCTCCGAACCGGCGGCTGGCTGGTGGTCGGGTTTGGCGCCGGGTTCGGCCTCGTCGCCGCCTGGGCCTGGCTCCATTACCTGCGCCGCTCGCCCCGTCTCCAGCAGTCTCTCGCAGTCGCCCCTGACGGCACACCGCTTGCGGCGGTTGCCCGCGAGCCAACGCCGCCGGAGCAGCAATGACCCGTGGAGTCTTCCTGGCGAGTGCGACAGTGCTGGCGGGTTGTGCGCGGGGTGAGCCGGGTCCCGGCGCCGCCCCGCCGGCCGAGCCCGCCGCCGCTCCTCGAGTTTCCGATTCGCTGATCCTGACGGCACCCGGCGGCGTCACCGTCTGGCTCAGCGAAGGGCGCCGCGCCACCGACTCCGCGTCCGGCGCCGAGTGCCTGGAACGCACCCTCGAGATCCGCCGCGACACCACGCGCATCAAGGTTCCGCTGCTCTACACCGTCAGCACCCCCGTGTTACTCGACGACACCACGCTCAAGGCCGAGCTGGCGCACAACTGCCGCCAGGCCGAGCCGTACCGGGTGAACCTGCTCACCGGGCGGCCCACTCCCCTTCGCCCCTGACTCCCATGCGCTTCTCCCGCGTCTCCTTCGCGCAGTCCCTGCTCGGCGTCGCCGTGCTGCCGTTGCCGGTCTTCGCCCAGGGCGTCTCGGTCGGCGCGTCGCGCTGGCTCAGCTCCCCCCACGTCTCCGAATACCGGATCGGCATGGACGGGTTCGGCCTGGGGCCCTTCAGCTACCGTCCCCAGATCCAGTTTCTGCGCCAGGGCGGCGACAGCCGGGCGGCCTGGGGCGGCGCGGGCGCCGATCTGATCCTGCGCGCGACACGCGACGCGCGGCCGTACCTGATCGGCGGGGCCGGGTTAGGGCTGGCCCGCGCCGC
>CAYNNS010000290.1:0-4545 GCA_964398345.1 uncultured Gemmatimonas sp.
CGGGCGCGAGCGCGAACGGCGGTCCGCGGCCACCGAGGCCCCATCGCTCGTGGGGGTGAGCCGTTCGACCAGGGGAGGTGCCGGGGGGAGCACGGGGAACGTGGCACCGAAAGGCGTATCGGGCCGGGTGTTGAAGACCCGAATCGGCCCGGCCTCGCTGGGGAATTCGAACTCGGCGCCGTCGCTCTTGCCGATCCAGTTGCGCTGCGCCGTCACCGTCGACGCCGACCAGTCCATCTTGGCGGGATCGTCGAGGTTGGCGAGCAACCGCTCGGCGTAGTCGGTGATCCGGAAGAACCACTGCTCGAGGAACCGCTGCTCCACGGGCGAGCCGCAGCGCTCGCAGGCGCCGTTGATCACCTGCTCGTTCGCGAGCACGGTCTTGTCGCGCGGGCACCAGTTGACCGCGGCCTTCTTCTTGTACGCCTTCCCCGCGTGGTAGAGCTGGAGGAAGAGCCACTGGGTCCACTTGTAGTATCCGGGGTCGGTCGTGGACAGCTCGTGCCGCCAGTCGAACATCGCGCCCAGCCGCTGGAGCTGGCGCCGGAAATTCTGGATGTTCCGGGGGATCAGCTCGGCCGGATGGGTGCCGATCCGGATCGCGAAGTTCTCACTGTGGATCCCGAAGGCGTCGAACCCCATCGGCTCGAAGACCTGGTAGCCCTGCAGCCGCTTGAAACGGCCGTAAACGTCGGCGCCCGTGAAGGCGAAGAAATTCCCGACGTGCAGGCCTTCCGCAGACGGGTACGGGAACATCATGAGGTTGTAGAAGGGCCGGGAGGCGTGGTCGAGGTCGGGCTCGTTGGTGTGCCGCTCGGCCCAGCGCTGCTGCCACTTCGCCTCGATGACATCGGGGTGGTACGCGTCGTCGGGATGGTGCTCGGTCATGCGGGTAACTTAATATCCATTCTCCCATGGCCATTCTCCGCAACCCTCTCAGCCGAGCCGTCCTGATCGGCGGAGTGGTGACTACCGCGGCGCTCACCTCGGTGGTCTGGATCTACCTCTCGGGCGATCTCGGCTGGCCGCTTCCCTACATGCTGGTGGCATTTGCCATCCTATGCATGCTGGTACTGTGGGGGGCGCTCTCCTGGCTCGAGCGCCGGATCATCCGGCCGCTCGGCGTGGTCAGCTCGATCACGCTGCGGATCGCCGACGGTGAGCTGGCGATCCCTCCCGAGGAGATCGAGCTGATCGGCGGGGGCGCCGTGACCGACTCGGTGCAGAAGATGGTGCGCGAGCTCAACCGGCTGGTGGGCTCGATCCGGAACGCGGCCACCGATTCGGCGGCGCTGGCCGAGGAAATCTCGTCGGCCACCGAGCAGATGGTGTCCTCGACCGAGGAGGTTGCCGGCACGACCGCGGACCTGACCGGGCGTGCCATCACCCAGGCGGGTCTGGTGCGCAGCGTCGCCGATGACGCCGGCCGGATCCTCGCGATCGCCGAAGGGGTCGCCGGGGGCACGCTCCAGGCGGTCGAGCGCAATGCCGCCCTGGCTTCTCTCGCCCGGGGACATCGCGAGCGGCTCGGCGTGAGCGTCGAGGCCCTCGACCGGCTGGCCGAGGAAGTGGCGCTGGGCAGCGCCGAGGCGGAGGCCCTGGCCGAGGCGTCCGAGGCGCTGGAGCGCTTCATCGACCAGGCGCGGACCGTCGCCAAGCAAACCCGGATCCTGGCGCTGAACGCCTCGATCGAGGCGGCGCGGGCCGGAAGCGGCGGGCATGGCTTCGGGACGGTGGCGGACGAGGTGCGCAAGCTCGCCGGTCAGGCGGCACTGGCGGCTGCGGCGACCAGCGACACCGTGCGCACCATCGCGGGTCAGGTGGCCTCGGCGCGGGAACGCCTGTTGCGTCTCGGTGAGGGCGGGCTCCAGGCGCGCGAGGCGGCGCGCAATGCCGTCGAAGGCCTCGAGGCGGTGTCGAGCGAGGCCGACGCGGTGAACGCCTGGACCCGGAACGTGTCCCAGGCGACCCACGAGGTGCGGGCGCTGATCGACGGCATCGCCGGGCGCACCCGCGAGCTCGCGACCGGCACCGAGGAATTCGCCGCGGCCACCCAGCAGATCTCTGCCTCGACCGAGGAGCTCAACGCCTCGACCGAGGAGATCACCGCGTCCACCCAGCACCTGGCGCAATCGGCCCTCAAACTGACCGAGGCCGTCGGGATTTTCCGGAGCTAGAGCCGCCGCGAGACGGAGCGCCAGACGAAGCGCAGCCGGTCGCGCCAGGGCAGCCGACCCAGCATGGTCCTCACCACACCGCGAGTAAAGTAGGTCTTTTCCGAGTAATCGATCGCCACATCGACCAGGACGGGGCGCCCGCTTGCGACGGTGGCCGCTGCAGCCGCGACGACCTCGGCGAGGTCTGCGTCGCTATCGAGCGGCAGCCACTCCACCCCCACGGCCTCGGCGAGACTGCCGACGTGAAAGTCCGGCAGCACGCTGGCGGTGCGGCGGTTGAACGCGGTCGCCTGGAACTGGGCGATCTGGGCCAGCTCGCGGTCCCGCAACACGAAGACGGCGAGGGGAACGCCATAGTGGGCCGCGGTGAGCAGCTCGAGCCCGGTCATGAGAAGGGCGCCATCTCCAGCGAGCGCAATCACGGGGGCAGCCGATTTCGCCAGCTTGGCCCCGATTGCCGCGGGCACGGCGTAGCCCATGCAGGAGTAGTCGACCGGCGCGAGCAGGTGTCCGGGCCGGTCGAGCCGCAGGCACTCCATCGCCAGAAAGGTTCCGTTGCCGCTGTCGGCGGTGAAGATGGTGTCCGGCCCGAAACGGTCCTGGAGCGCCTCGAGCAGGCGGAAGGGAGTAACCCGGTCCTCGCTGGTCTTGCGCCTGCGGCCGACTTCGTCATGACCGGCGCGAATCCGCTCGCGAAGCTCTCCGTCTGTCCCTCTTTCCCTCTGACCCTCTGTCCCTCTGAGCACCCCGCGCAGAAATGCCCGCGCGTCCGCCGCGATCGCGAGGTCGGCGGGGAAATTACGCCCCAGCACCTCGGCGTTGATGTCGACGTGGATGAGCCGGCCCGGGGGGGTGAGCCCATAACCCGCGGTTCCGACCTCGCTGAAGCGGCAGCCGATGGCCAGGGTGACGTTGCGCTCCGCCGCGACCTGCCGCGCGAACTCCGGGGCCGCCGCGCCGAAGCCGTTCCAGAGAAAGAGCGGGTGCGACTCGGGGAACACGCCCTTGCCCTGGATGGTCGTGCTCACCGGAGCTCCCAGGGCTTCGGCCAGGGCGATCAGTTCGGCTGGGGCTCCGCGTGCTCCGTAGCCGGCATGGATGAACGGCCGGGCCCCGGGGGCCGTCAGCAGACTCGCGGCCTGGACGAGCTGCTCGGCGCTGGGCTGTGGCACGGAGCCGGGAAGCGGGGCGATCAGGGCAGCGGGGTCGACGTCGTGGCGGGTTAGGGAGAGGGCGAACGACACTTCGACCATTACCGGCCCCGGGGGTCCCCCCCGCGCCAGCGCGCCGGCCTGACGGATGTCGCGGTAGAGCTCCGCGCCGGTTGCGGGACGGAAGCGCGCCTTGGTGATCGGGGCGGCGATGGCGAGCTGGTCGATGTCGTGCAGCTGGTACGCGCGCGCGTCCGGCCCCCGCCGGATTCCGCAGCCGAGCACCAGCATGGGCACGCCGTCCATGAAGGCTTCGGCGATGCCGGAGAGCGCGTGGGTGAGTCCGGCGCCGGGCACCAGGTTGACGCAGGCGAGCTCCCCCGAGGCGCGCCAGCAGCCGTCGGCCATGAAGCCGGCGCTCTGTTCGTCGGTGACCAGGATGGGCCGGACCCGCGCCGCGTCCTCCAGCGCGTCGTAGAGCTCGATGTTGTGGGTGCCCGGGATGCCGAAGGCGAAGCGGATCGCCTCGGCCTCGAGCGCCCGCACCACGATCTCGCCGCCCGAGAGCCTCATGCGACCGCCGTGCCCTCCAGCGCCGGCAGGTCGGCGCGAATCCCCTCCGCGACGCGATCCGCCAGCGCCATGATGGTGAGGTACGGATTGATCTGCAGCGCGTCGGGAAAGAGACTCGCGTCGGCCACGCGAAGCCAGGGCACGCCGTGCACCCGGCCCCAGCTATCGGTCACCGAATCGGCGCGGTTCGTCCCCATGCCGCAGCCTCCCATGAGGTGCGCCGCCGACACCGAAATCGTGCCGGTGCGGAAGTAACGCTCGTGGATCCGCTGATCGAGGCGCTGGGATTCCCAGGCTTCGAGCAGCGGCGGCTCTGCGGATGGGGCGTGCACCCGTAGCGCGCCGGCGGCGAAGAAGATCCGCGCGGCGGCGCGCGTGGCCGCGACCATCGCGGCGATCACGGTCCTGGTGAAGCGGTAATGCACCACCGGCTCTCCCTGCCGGGACACGCTGATCCGGTTGTGCGGGATGGCGCGGTCGCAGGCGAGCACCAGAATCATCTGCAAGCGGGGGAAGGCCTTGAGCAGCGCGCTGTGCCCGGCCCCGAAGCCCCGCAGGTTCTTCGCCGTGGTGAAGGGGAAGTACATGCAGCTTTCCAGCACGAAGCCTTCCTCGGCCGCGCGGTCCACGAAGAAGCTCTTCGG
>CAYNNS010000291.1:0-4525 GCA_964398345.1 uncultured Gemmatimonas sp.
GGCGGGGACGTTGCGTGGGTTGTAGGGGGCGGGGACGGCTTAAGGGTGGAAGTCTTAGGGACGCGGGCAGAATGAGCAGATCACGAAGCCGTCGCCCTGGAAGGTCTGATGCACCGGTGGCGGCTGATGCACGCGCCCCACGATGGGTTCGAAGTCTTCGATGTTGAACGCCCACGGATAGAACATTCCGTCCCAGCCCACCACGTCGCAGGGGTGGTGGTCGATGGTGTACTCGTTGAGCCCATCGTACTGCTTGATGACGATCCGGAACTCCTCGCGTACATCGTGGGTCCTGAGCTCCAGCGGCCGGCGGAAATCCCGTTCGCTGTAGGGCGCCCCTTCAATGATCTGGCCGTACTCGTTGCGATAGCGCCGAGGGGTCCGCACGTAGCCTCGGCTCTCGAAGATCAGCAGACGGTGCGGATCGCTGCCCAGGTGATAGCGATGCAGGATGCCGCGATGGATGACGAGGTAGTCTCCTTTGCGGTAGGGGAGATCCCCGAACTGTGTCTCCAGCACGCCGCTCCCCTCCCCCACGTACACGACTTCATCCGCCTGGGCATTGCGGTAGAAATGGGAATCGGCCTTGTCGGGCCGGGCGAAGAGCAGCCCGATGTCGCTGTTGAAGAGGAGCGGGATCCGGTCGAGCGTCGGGCTCCCACCCTGCGCCAGCGCCGCAGTGCGGAAGTGGCGATGCCGCAAGGTGCGATCGGGATCGGCTTGCCAGACCAGTTCACAGATGCGCCGCACCGCGAGGACGGTGGTGGGCGGGTAGAGGTGATAGAGCAGCGAGGCGGGCCCGGTAAAGCCTTCGTTGCCCATCAGCTCCTCGGCGTGCAACCCGCCATCCGGTTTGCGGAAGGCGATGTGACGCTTCCTGGGGATGCGGCCGAGCGTGTGGTAGATGGGCATCTTTACCGGGAACAGCGCGAACGGTGAGAGGCGAACGGCGAACGGGAAGAGCCGTTCATCAAAGATTGCCTCGGGCGGCCTGCTCTCGCTCGATGGCTTCGAAGAGTGCTTTGAAGTTTCCCTTCCCGAAGCTCTTGGCGCCTTTGCGCTGGATGATTTCGTAGAACAGCGTGGGGCGGTCCTGGACCGGCTTGCTGAAGATCTGGAGGAGATAGCCTTCGTCGTCTCGGTCCACCAGGATACCGAGCTCGCGGAGCGGGGCGAGGTCTTCGTCGATCTTGCCCACCCGCTGCAGCACGGTGTCGTAGTAGTTGGTCGGCACGTGCAGGAACTCGACGCCCGCTTCCATCAGCCGCCGCACCGTGACAATGATGTCGTTGCTGGCGAGAGCGAGGTGCTGGACGCCCGGACTGTGGTAGTAGTCGAGGTATTCGTCGATCTGGCTCTTCTTCTTGCCCTGGGCGGGCTCATTGATCGGGAACTTGATCCGCCCGTTGCCATTCGCCATCACCTTCGACATGAGGGCGCTGTACTCAGTGGAGATGTCCTTGTCGTCGAAGCCGATGATCTGCGAAAAGCCGAGCACGTCGCGATAGAACCCGACCCACTGATTCATCTTGCCGAGCTCGACGTTGCCGACGCAGTGGTCGATGTACTCGAGGCCGGCGGGCGGAGCATTCACTGTTCCTTCCACAGCCTGGAAGCCAGGGAGGAATGTCCCGGCGTACTTGCCGCGCTCGACGAGGGAGTGGATGGTCTCGCCGTACGTGTGGATGGCCGCAATCACCGCCTCGCCCTGCGGGTCCCGCAGCACGGTGGGTTCCTGCGCGGAGCGGGCGCCGCGCTCGATGGCCTTTGCGTAGGCATCTCTCACGTCGTCCACCCAGAGGGCGATGTCGTGCACCCCGTCACCGTGCTGTCTTACGTGATCGGCGATGGGATGATCCGGGTGTAACGCGGTGGTGAGGATGAGGCGGATCTTGCCCTGCTGCAGCACGTAGCTGGCGCGATCGCGGGTCCCGGTTTCGGGGCCCCGGTAGGCCACGCGGCGGAAGCCGAATCCGGTTTCGTAGAAGATGGCGGATTGCTTGGCGTTGCCGACGTACAGCTCGACGAAGTCGGTCCCGTTGATCGGGAAAGTATCCGTCGACGGGTCGGCGAGGGCGGCGTGGGACATGGGGTGAATATAGCTCTCAGCGATCGGCAAGCAGATGCGCCCGGTGCGACTCGAACGCACGACCCTCAGCTTAGAAGGCTGATGCTCTATCCAACTGAGCTACGGGCGCGGCAATGACTTACGATAACCCGGTGCACCGGCGGTGACAAACGGCCTACTGGTGGTCGGGCTGCCTGCCAATCGCCCAGCTCAGTGTATCGGTCCCGCGGAATCGGATTCGAGTGCCGCAGCTGCTCCAGTACGACGGGGCGATCCAGCCGTCTCCGCCGAGCAGATCGATACCGACTGGCGACGCGCACTCGAAACGATTGAACCCGACGCTGATTCGCGTCCCCGCCAGCGACAGACAGGCGCCCCTGCATCCTTCGAACGCCATGCCCTCGATCGACCAATCCTGGACGTTCGCGCCGATCGTCACCGTGCCCTGACAGCGACCGCCGACGACCTGATTGTGATTGCTGCCCTGCGACGGACCGGCGGCCGCTGTCGCCGTGATGCAGTTGCCGCCGGCGTAGAGGTTGACGATGCGGTTGTAGTAGGCCGCGCCGGTGAACGTCAACCCGCCGCGCGGCATCCACAGGTTCTCGAAGGTCGAATTGAACATGCGGTCCGCGACGATCGGCCCGAGCACGAGGCAATTGCGGAACGTCACGAAATAGGCGCTGACCCCTGCCGCCACTCGCAACACCGGCTGACCCAGTACCGGCGACAGCCCGCCGCCGCAGTTCTCGATGGTCACGAAGCGGACCTGTGCGACCAGGTGCGGCGAGGCTTGCAACACGGCCGACCAGGTGCGCGGGATGCCCTCGAGGTCGAGGGTGCCTCCGTACTTTTCGACTTCGCGGAGCGCCGCGTCCAGAGTCGGATAGTCGCTCGCCTGCACCTGAGCCCGGGGTGGCGCCGACGCGGACTGTGGGAGCATTCTGTCACCGCAGCGGAAGGCCAGCAAGAGGAAGCTGACTGCGACGGTGGCAGCGGGACGGCCCATGGGCGCCTCCTCGGTAACGCGGGAGTATACTATCGCCATCCGCCGCCTGGACCACTTCCCCTGCCCACGTACCGCAAGCTCCTCCAGGGCTCCGCGAGCCACGCCGGACGAACCATAGCCGGGCGCCAGGTGCAGACCTGGCTCACTGCCCATCGCAAGCTGCGGGCGCATGTGGATCCGGGCGCCCTGCACGACTTTCGGGTCGCGTTGCGCCGGCTGCGCAGCACACTCCGGGCGTTTCGTCCCTACCTGCTTCACCCCAAGGGACTGCGGCGGAGGCTTCGCCGACTGGCGCAAACCACCAACGAGAGCCGCAATCTCGAGATCTGGCGCGATTGGATCGGAGCCCAGGCACCGAAGCTGACTCGGCGGCAACGCCCGGGAGTGCACTGGCTGCGGTTGCGGCTGGCCGACCGCCAGCAACACGCCAATGCGCTGATGGAACGGCGGATCGAGAAATGGCTGCCGCGGCTCCGCCAGGACCTCGCGCGAGTGCGCTCCGGCGCGGGCCTCCGGAGCAGGCTGCCACTCGCCTCACAGACTGCGCGAACCGCCGTCGCGCGGGTGCTCCGGGCCGGGGCGCGCGGACTGGGGGAGCCGCTCGCGCGGGTTCCGTCGCCCCAGGATCGGGAATCCTCCCCCGCCGCCCGGTATTCGACCCAGCGGCTGGCGGAGATTTGAGGAACAAGGTCTTCGTTTAGCGTTCGCCTGCCTGTCGCAGTGACTGGCCTGCGGATGCTGAGAGCGCCTAAATGAATGGGTGAAGGAGGCGCGTTCTCTTAGCCCCGGTAGGGGCGGTAGATAGTAGCCCAGCACGTCAGAGCATTTTTCAAGGGTGACGTAAGTCCTTGTGGCGAACAAGGATAGTCGGAAAGAACGGCGATTCGGCTTCAAGTACACCCGCCCCAAGGTCTTGGGGAACCTGAGCCCTTGAGGAATAAGTACTTACGTCAACCCTGAAAAATGTTCTGACGTGCTGGGCTATTATCTGCCGCCCCTACCGGGGCTCAGAAGTCATTGCTTTAGGCGCGCTCAACGAAAACATGCCGTCTTAGCGCGGCTGAAACTCGAAGAACATCTTCTGCGCCCGCTGCTTGGGCGCTTTCAAATCCATGTCGAACGGTCTTGATGGCGTGTTGCCTGCCGTGTCTTCCAGGTCCGGGTTCACGCTCACGCTGTAAAGGCCCGTCTGCCACGGCTCATTCGGAGTGAACATCCAACTCTTCTCATGCTTGCCGATCGCGATCGTGCCGGTAACCAGTTGATCCTTGGCGTCATGAACCGTCAGGCCCGTTTGCAGCGAGCGGTAGTCGATACTCTTGGAAAGGGTCAGCGTCACGGCGTCCCGTGTGCCGGCTTTGGGCGGGGTCAGCTTCCAATCTTTGAGCTCGATGCGGACACGGTCTTCGGGGGTCGTGCTGAACTTCTTGATTGTGTCCTTGCCGATC
>CAYNNS010000292.1:0-4521 GCA_964398345.1 uncultured Gemmatimonas sp.
CCGGAGTGCGCGGCATGCTGGAGAGCCAGTCCGATTTTGCGATCGCGGGCGAGGCCGCGAACGGCCGGGAGGCGGTGGAGCTGGCGCGGCGGCTGCGCCCCGACGTCGTGCTGATGGATCTTCGCATGCAGGGCGAGCTCGACGGGGTGGCGGCGATCCGCGCGATTCGTGAGGAGCTGCCCGCGGTCCAGGTGCTGGTGCTTACGACCTACGACAGCGACGCCGATATTGTCCGGGCCCGGGAGTCGGGCGCGATCGGCTACCTGCTCAAGGATGCGCCGCGCGAGGAGCTCTTTCGCGGGGTGCGGGCGGCGGCCCGGGGCCAGCCGACGCAGTCGCCGCGGGTTGCCGCGCGCCTCGAGGCGCGCGCCCGGGCGCTGCTTTGGGAGACCTTGAGCGCGCGCGAGCTCGAGGTGCTGCAGGAAGCGGCGGCGGGGCGGAGCAGCCGCGAGATCGGCCGCAGCCTGTCCATCAGCGAAGCGACGGTGAAGTCCCACCTGCTCCACATCTACCGCAAGCTCGGCGTCTCCGACCGCACGGCTGCGGTCACCACCGCCCTCGAACGCGGGGTGATCAGACTATAGCAGCGAGGCTATCTTTCCTGGTACCGCTCCTTCAAGCCACCAATCGGTACGGAGACGCTGAGTGCGCCAAGGCTGGGTCTTGCTCGGGACCGTCCTGCTGGGTTGGATCGCCCCTGGCGGGGCGTCCGCGCAGGCCGACGAGCCGCCGCTGCATCTCTGCCGGCTCAGCGGTCCCATCAGCTTCGATGGCAAGGTCGACGAGGCGGCGTGGCAGGCGATCGCGCCGTTGCC
The DNA here is from genome assembly GCA_964398345.1 of uncultured Gemmatimonas sp. GTDB lineage: Bacteria > Gemmatimonadota > Gemmatimonadetes > Gemmatimonadales > GWC2-71-9 > JABFSM01. The sequence goes on from CAYNNS010000292.1 coordinate 816, forward strand.
GCTCATCATGTACACGCCCACGTGGGGCGGCAAGCTCACCGAGCGCACCGAGATCCGGGTCGCCTACGACGACAAGTACGTCTACGTCAGCGGCCGCATGTGGGACGACGAGCCCCGCAAGATCCGCACTAACACGCTCTATCGCGATCGCTACTCCGGTGACGACATCCTGGCGATCGTGCTCGACACCTACAACGACCGTCAGACCGCGTCCTGGTTCGTGACGAATCCCGCCGGCGCCCGGATCGACCGCTCGGTCTCCAACGACGCCGAGTTCAGCAACGGCGACCCGATAAACGACAACTGGAACACCTTCTGGGACGTCGCCACGGCCCAGAGCGACTCGGGCTGGTCCGCCGAGATGCGGATCCCGTTCTCGAGTCTGGGCTTCCAGGACGTGAACGGCCAGGTGACGATGGGACTCATCGTCTACCGTCTCGTCGCCCGCAAGAACGAGCGGCAGCTCTTTCCGGCGATCCAGCCCAAATGGGACATGGGCTTCGCCAAGCCGTCGAGGGCTCGCCGCGTCGTGCTCGAAGGCGTGCACGGACGCCGCCCGGTGTACGTCACGCCCTACGGCCTGGGTGGGGTCTCCTGGCGGGCGCAGCTGGATACGGCGGCCGGCCGCTATCTCAGGCCGCACGACGGCACCTACGACGCGGGCGTTGACCTCAAATACAGCCCCACCAGCAACCTGGCGCTCGACCTGACCGCGAATACCGACTTTGCCCAGGTCGAATCCGACGACCAGCAGATCAATCTCACGCGCTTCTCGCTCTTCTTTCCGGAGAAGCGGCAGTTCTTCCAGGAGCGCGCCGCGATCTTCGATTTCAACACCGGCGGTCTGAGTCGTCTGTTCCACAGCCGCACCATCGGCCTGGTGGATGGTGCGCCGATCCGCATCCTCGGCGGAGCCCGGCTGGTCGGCCGCGCGGGCGCCTGGGACCTGGGCTTTCTCGACATGCAGACCGGCAAGCGCGACAGCGTCCCGACCGAGAACTTCGGGGTGCTGCGGCTCCGGCGCGGGGTCTTCAACGCCAACTCCACCATCGGCGGATTGTTCACCAGCCGGGTCACGGGGGACGGTCAGCAGAACGTCGCGGCGGGCATCGACGCGGTGATCCGCCCCATCGGCGACCAGTACCTGACCCTCAAATGGGTGCAGACCTGGACCAGTGGCCTGCCTAACCCGGCCGTCGGTCTCGACCAGAGCCGCATGCTGGTCCGCTGGGAGCGCCGCAACGCGGTGGGCCCCCAATACGCCGCCGAGCTGGTGCGCTCGGGTGCCGGCTACGATCCGGAGATGGGCTTTACCTTCCGCAGTGATTTCACCTCCTTGGAGGCCCGTTCCGGCTATCAGTGGCTGATCGGCCCGACGACGCGGTTTCGCACCGTGGGGGCAGGGTTCACGGGCGGGTCGTACTGGCGCCATGCCGATGGCACCGTCGAGTCGGCCGTGATCTCGCCGACGCTGCAGAGCGAGCTCAAGAGCGGCGAAACCATCGGCCTCGACTTCCGCAACAGCTACGAAAGCGTCCGCGACACCTTCGCGATCTCGGGCGGCGCACACATCGTGCCGGGGAACTACTGGTATCACCAGATGGTCCTGAATTTCATGGCGGCGCGCTCCGCCACCTTCCGGCCCACGTTCACCTTCAACGCGGGCAGCTTCTACGACGGCACCGAAGTCAGCTTGAGCGCGCAGCCCGCCTGGAATCCCTCGAAGTACGTCGAGCTGGGCCTGGGGTACGACTATCACCGGATCCGCTTCAACGATCGCGCCGAGCGGCTCGACCTGCACCTGCTCCGGCTCCGGGTGAACGTCGCGCTCAACGTGCACGCCTCGCTCGCGACGCTGTTCCAGCATGACAACGCCGACCACGCGGTGAGCGTCAATGCGCGCTTCCGCTACAACTTCAGCGAAGGCCGGGACCTCTGGCTGGTGTACAACGAAACTTTGAATACCGACCGCGGGTTACTGGAGCCGCGGCTCCCCTTGAGCCGGAGCCGGGCGTTTCTGCTGAAGTACACGCATACCCTGGGACTCTGAGGGACGCGTTTTCGATTCGGAAGGGCAACCTCTCGGACTTCCGATCATCGCAGCGCATCGGGTGGGGAGGTCCGCGACAGGAGGCTTGCCGGCGAGCCGCTCACGATCCGCTGGTTCGGCTCGAGCTACCTGGAGCGTCCGGTTCGCCTCAAGCCGCCCGCTCGGCCATGAGCCACCGAGCCGTGGCCTGCTGGGTCCCCAGCGAGACAACGCAATAGGCGGCGAACCAGTAAAACCCCGGACCAAAGCTCGCGGTAAAGTTGACCAAGGAGGGCACCGCGCCAGCCCCGGGCGCGCTCTGGCTCGCCTTGGCGGCGAGGTAGGTGATGAAGAGCGCCACGGCAAAGACGTCGGCCATCGACCACTTGGCGATCAGCTCGACGAAGTGCAGCGTGCGGCCGCGCGTAGCCGGGTCATGATGGGTGACGGCCCAAAGCACCAGCATCGCCTTGGTGAAGGGGACCAGGACGCTGAACAACAGGATCAGCGTCGCCGGGGTGGGACTCCCGACCCGGTAGAGATGGCGGACCGCGCTCAGAATGCTGCGGGTTTGCTGGTATACCTCGATCGGCGGCCCTGAGCCGAGTCGCGAGCCGAGCTTCGAGCCGAGCTGGTTGACCAGCGCCTCCTTGAGGCCGCCGGGGCTGGCCTCGAGCAGCGGCAACAGGGCAGGGTTGAGCACCGGCTTGAGGGCGGCGATGTCGGCTTCGGAGAGTCCCTGGTCGAGCAGCTTCGGTGCGAGCGTCGCGACGCCCTGTGGATCAAGCCGGCCGCTGACGGTGATGACCGGCAGGATGAGGCCGGGGATGAGCAGCGCGACGGAGATGAAGAGCCCGGTCAGGGCGAGACGGGTATGCGTCATGGAAGGAGCTTAATCGGAACCCCCTCGCCGCCGCGCTTCCTCCCCGAAGCTCAGTCCCGCTTGACCGGCAGCGCGCCCGGTCCGCCTTTGCCGCCGCCGAACGCGTAGGAGAGGTTGAGCGTCATCGCACGCGTCGTCACTCGGCTGCGCGAGCTCTGAATCAGCGTGGGGTCTTCGATCAGCTGAGTCGTCCTGCGGAGCTCGAAGGGATCCACCACCGAGAGGCCGATCGAGGTGCGGTTGTTCATCACTCGATAGCGGAAGCTGAAATCGGCGCGCCACTGCCCGGTGGTGTGGCCCTGAATCAGGTCGCGGCCGGGCTCGAAGCCGAAGTTGCCCTGCGCGATGATGCCTCGGATCACCGGCCCTGAAAGGTTGCCGCCGAGCGACCAGCGCACGTTCCCATCGATGCCCTGAGGCAACAGGCTGCCGGAGAGCGAACTGCGGAGCAGGCTCAGGTTGAGCCTCCCAGTCCAGCCTTTGTAGCGGGGCGGGGCCCAGTTGACCGAAGCGCCGACATTGGTGCGCGTGGTCAGGTTCGACCAGGTCGAGGTCGACACGCCCGCCGCGTCCACGGTCGTAACCCGCTCCCAGCCCCGGATGGTCCGGTTCCAGTAGGGTCCGATGGAGAGCTGGCCGCGCTTTCCATTCAGGTTCACGCCCGCATTGATGTTGTGCGTGATGGACGATTCGATGTCGGGATTGCCCACCGAGCGATTGAGCGGGTCGGTGGAGCGGTTGGTCGGATCGATGATCGACACGCCCGGCCGGTTGATGCGCTGGCCGTAGCTGAT
>CAYNNS010000293.1:0-4521 GCA_964398345.1 uncultured Gemmatimonas sp.
CGGTGCCGTGCTCGCCCATCACCAGCACGTTGGCGTCGCTCGGGGCGACCCGCTCCATCAGCTCCAGAACCGGCCGCATCGCCGGGGACTCGGCGATGAGATCGGGCAGGCCGGATTTCCGCAGCAGCTGGTTTTCCTGCTCCAATCGCTGAGTAACCCGCAGCGCCCGTCCCAGCTCGAGCTGGGTGCGCAGCGTGGTCAGCAGCCGGGCGTTGTCCCAGGGCTTCTCGATGAAATCCCGCGCGCCCAGCCGCATGGCGTCGACCGCTTTCTCGACGCTGCCCCAGGCCGTCATCACGATGACCGGCAGCGTCGGATCGAGGGTACGGATGCGCGAGAGCAGGTCGAGACCTTCCCGCCCCGAGGTGGTGTCGCGCGTGTAGTTGAGATCGATGAGGGCCGCGTCGGCCTGCTCGCGCTCGAGCAGCGCGACGACGCCCTCGGGAACATGGGCCGTAGCGGTGCGGTAACCCTCCGCCTTGAGCAGCAGGCGCAGGGCTTCGACGACGTCGGACTGGTCGTCGGCAATGAGCACGAGGGGCTGCGGCACAGGGAACCCGGGAGGGGCTGGGCTAGTGGTCCACCATCCAGCCGTCCTTCAGCTGCACGATGCGGTTGCTGTACTTCGCATTCTCTTCCGAGTGGGTCACCTGCACGATCGTGGTCCCTTCGCGATTCAGCGCCCGGAAGAGCTCCATGATCTCCCGCGCCTGCGCCGAGTGCAGATTGCCGGTCGGCTCGTCGGCGAGAATGAGTTTGGGCTTGGCCACGACCGCCCGGGCAACGCCCACGAGCTGTTGCTGGCCGCCGGAGAGCTGGTTGGGGTAGAGATCCTTCTTGCCCACGATCTGGAAGCGATCGAGAATGTCCGCCACCATCGCCTGGCGCTCGGCGCGCGGGATGTCGCGGTAGGACAGCGGGGTCTCGATGTTCTCGTACACCGTGAGGTCGTCGATCAGGTGATACTGCTGGAACACGAACCCGATCGACTGCCGGTTGAGCTCGGCGCGCTGCTTGGCCTTGAGCTGATGCACCGGGTAACCCTGAAACTCGTAGCTGCCGCTCCAGCCCGCGTCGAGCATTCCCAGAATGCCGAGCAGCGTCGACTTGCCGGCTCCGCTGGGCCCCATGACGGTGACGAATTCGCCCTCGCCGATGGTGAGGGTGATCTGGCGCAGCACCCAGGTGCGAGTGGGCCCGTTCTGAAAGAACTTCTCGACGTTGGTCAGCTGGATCATGTCGCGAAGCTACTCGCTACTCACTGCGCAGCGCCACCAGGGGATCGACCCGCGTGGCACGGCGCGCGGGCGCCCAGCAGGCCAGCACCGCGGTCGCGACCAGCAGGAAGGCCACCGCCAGGAACACGCCGGGATCGCTGGCGCGCACGTTGAACAGCACCTGGCGCAGCACGCCGGTCAAGGCCAGCGCGGCGAGCGTGCCGATGGCGACACCCGCGACCGCCAGGCGCAGACCGCGTCCGACGACAAAGCTCCACAACCGCCCGGTTTCGGCGCCCAGGGCGGCGCGAATCCCCAGCTCGCGGGTCCGGCGCGCCACCAGATACGACATGACGCCGTACAGGCCGAAGGCCGCGAGCCCGAGCGCGATGGCGCCGAGCGTGCCGAGCAGGAGGGCCATGACGCGGAGCGGCGTCACCTGCAGCGCGAGGTCCTCCTCGAGGGTCATGAGATCTTCCACCGGCTCGTCCGCGTCCACCGTCCGCGAAACGGCTTTCAGTGTCAGCGCGGCAGCGGTCCGATCGCCGTGGAAGCGGACCAGCACGCGAAAAGGACGCTGCGACTCCTGCGCGGCGGCGGTGTAGAGCAAGGGAATGTTGCCGCGGCCGAAGGGGTGATTGGCGAGGTCCCCGGCGATGCCCACGACGGTGAGCCAGGGACCGTCGGCGTCGATGCGCAGTCGCTTGCCCAGCGCCGGAGCATCGGGCCAGTAGAGGGAAGCCGCCTGCCGGTTGAGCACGACGACGGGAGCCGAGCCGGGCAGATCGGAGGGAGCGATAGCGCGACCGCTCAGGATCGGAATCTCCATCAGTCTGAAGAAATCGTCGCTCACGGCATTACCGTGCCCCGGACCGTGGCCCATGGGGACCGGCTCGGCGGCACCTTCGAGCTGTACCCGAGTCGAATGCCCGATGAATGCGTTGAGGAAGATCGGCGCCTCGATCGCCACCGCATCCACCATGGGTTGCACCTGCAGCCGTTCCAGCAGCTGCTGCTGCAGCTGGCGAACCTGGGCGGGCTGGCCGTAGCGCGGAGCCTGGAGCTCGAGCCGCGCGGTGAGTACGCCGTGCGGGTTATACCCGAGCGCTTCGGTCCGGCGCTCGAGCAGGAACGACTTGATCATGAGGCCGGCCCCGGCAAGCAACACGATCGCCAGCGCCACCTGCGCGATGACCAGCATGCCCCGTGTCCAGCTGTCCCGGCGTCCCGCCGTCGCCCCCACACCGCCGGTCTTGAGCGCTTCGTTGAGATCGGTGCGAGCCGCTCGCAGTGCGGGCACGATCCCGAACGCGAGCCCGACCAGCACCGAGAGCAGCAAGGTGTAGAGCAGGAAGCGCCAATCGGTGCCGAGCCGGATCCAGAACGGCATGGCGCGATCGATCACGCTGCTGACCAGCCGGACCCCCCAGAACGAGAGCAACAGGCCCAGGAGGCCCCCGCCGAGACCCAGCAGCACCGATTCTGCGAGGACGTGGCGGACGATGCGGCCGCGGCTGGCTCCCAGCGCGAGCCGAACGCCGAGCTCACGGGCCCGGGCCGCCGCCCGGGCCAGAAACAGATTGGCCAGGTTGGCGCAGGCGATCAGCAGCACGAATCCCGACGCCGCCAGGGCGAGCAGAAAGGCGTCGCTGCTGGTGTCGTGAGAGATGTCTTCCTTGAGGGGCGCCACCAGCGCGGTCCAGCCGGCGTGCGTCGTCGGGTGCTCCGCCGCGAGTCGGGCGGAGAGCTGCGTCATTTCGGAGTGGGCAGCCTGCTCGCTGGTGCCGGGTCGCAGCCGAGCCACGACGCTCAGGCTGCGGTCAGCATCCTGAAAGCGGCTGACTTCACCCGCGAGCGGAAGCCAGAGTGCCGCGAACTCCGGAAACCCGAAGCGCGGCGGCATGATTCCGATCACCGTGCGGGGAACTCCGTTCACCCGCACCGTCCGCCCCACGACGGTGCTGTCACCGCCGAAGCGCCGCAGCCAGAGTCCGTAACCGAGCACCACGACCGGGGAGGCACCGGGCAGTTCGTCGGATTCGGTGATCGCGCGGCCGCGCAGCGGCACGATGCCGAGCGTGGCGAGCAGGCCCCCACTGATCGCCGCACCGCCAATGCGCTCGGGCTCCCCGGTGTCGACGAGGGCGTAGGCGTCCTCCCGATAAGCGCCGATGGCGCTGAAGCTTCGCGTCCCGGTATTCCAGAACTGGAACGTCGGCCAGGACGTGCCGACGCCACAGCCCTGACACAATTCCTTGGGGTTGGACTCGCTGAGCGCCACCAGCCGGTCCGGCTCGGGGAAGGGTAGCGGCCGGAACCGGATGGCGTTGACGAAGTTGAAGATGGTGGCGTTGGCCCCGATCCCGAGCGCCAGCGAAACGATCGCCACCACGGCGAGGAGCGGCGTGCGCGCGAGGGAGCGCGCGGCGTGCTGGAACTCGGAGAGCAGGCGCATGGATGAAGGGCTACCAGCTCGGAGCTGATAGCTCTACCTCGCCGCGGCCTCTTCCTCGACCACCTTCCCGTCGAACAGCTTGACTTCGCGGTCGGCCCAGCGTGCGTAGCGGGGATCGTGGGTCACCATGCAGATCGTGGCGCCACCGCGATGCAGCTCGCGCAACAGCTCCATCACCGCTTCGCCGTTCTGCGAATCGAGGTTCCCGGTGGGCTCGTCGGCGAGCAGGATCGCCGGCTCACCCGCGACCGCGCGGGCCACCGCCACGCGCTGCTGCTGACCCCCGGAGAGTTGCGACGGATAGTGCTTCATCCGATGCGCCATCCCGACCCGCTCCAGCGCCCCCGTCACCCGTTGCTGGCGTTCCGAACCGGGCATGCCGCGATAGGTGAGCGGCAGCTCGACGTTCTCATACACGGTGAGATCGCCGATCAGGTTGAACGCCTGGAAGATGAAGCCGATCTGACGGTTCCTGACCCGGGCGCGCTCCGAGGGCGTCAGGCTCTCGACCGAGTGCCCCGCCAGCGTATACGCGCCGCCGCTCGGCGTGTCGAGCAGACCCAGCAGCGAGAGGAGCGTGGTCTTGCCGCAGCCCGAGGGTCCTGAAATCGAGACGTACTCACCCTTGAGAATCTGCAGGTGGATGTCCGAGAGGGCGTGGGTCTCGAGCTCATCGGTGTAGAAGATCTTCTTGATGCCGTCGAGCTTGATGAGGGTTTCGCCGGGGGCGGTGCTCATGATGCGTTTCCTTGGCTGATGGGTGGATCAGGGAACCGTTCCCTATTTGATGCGCACTCGGTCCACATTGTCCCACCGCGACATGTCGGACAGAATCACGATGTCGCCGGG
>CAYNNS010000294.1:0-4514 GCA_964398345.1 uncultured Gemmatimonas sp.
GAAGTCCGCAAAGAGGCAATGGCTGCGCAGTCGATCAAAAGGCTCGTCGATCCCAGGGACATTGCTGCTCTGGCCGTCTTCCTCGCTTCTGATGCCGCAAAGTCAATCTCTGGCCAAATGCTGCCGATAGACAACGACATGCAGACCACTGGTGGGTGAGTCGGGTTCGTGACAATAGGCGAACGACAAGGTGCTCGGATGGCTGATACGATCTCGAACGGCACGGTGCACAAGTTGCCAGCAGACGTGCGGAAAGCCCTGGCTTCTGACGCGAAAGCGTTGGCGGCGTGGGAAGCCATCACTCCGCTTGCCCGCAACGAATGGATTTGCTGGGCCATCTCGGTCAAGACTCCGGAGAAGCGGAAGGAACATGTCCGAAGGGTCGTCTCGGAACTCAAGGAGGGGATGCGCCGCCCGTGCTGCTGGTACGGCTGCGTTCATCGAACCGATAAGGCGTTGAGCCCTTCGCAGAAGTTTGTCCTCGGGAGGAGAGCTGGGAGATAGCATAGATTGCAGCGGATGGGACGGGGAATCGGCTCGTCGATCAGGATTCCTTGAGCAGCCTTGTGGCGCCCGGAGTTCCCCAATGGCATCTTTTCCCGATGTCCAGGCTTCGGCTCGCGCCGCTGCTGCTCCTCCCTTGCATTGCTCCTACCCGACTCCCGCCGCGTTCCGCTGGAGCGCCCGGCCCCGTTGAAGCCGTCCTGGGGGAGCTCCACAATCTGGCGCCTCGCGCCGATCGTGTCGCCGACGTCGATCACCTAGTCCTCAAGCGGGACGCGGCAGAATTCCAGCTCGAGAAGGGCACGCTGCAGCTGCTGACCCCCGTCGCCGGTCGCACCGTCGGGGCGCTGTTCGTGGGAACCGGAACCGTCACCTTTCGGCCCCCGCTCGAGGTTGAACGCGCGGAGCTGGTGCGCGTCCTCCACGATTCCATCGTCGCCACGCCGATCTCCTCCGCCGTCTTCGTCTTCACCGATTCGACCGAAGCCGAGCTCACGCACCTGGCTTCCTTTCACGGCCTCACTCGCCCGGGTACTCCGGTCGACGCGATCAAAGCCGCGCTGGATTTCCTGATCGATGATCGCGCGGGGTGGGTCGAGCCGGCGCTGATGACCGACCTCTTGAACGGCAACGCCGCCGGTTTCTTCGCCGGCTTCATCAAGCGGCAGCGCGGCGAGGATCTGATGTTCGAGGTTAACCCGCAGAACAGCGAGGAAGTGTCCCTGTTCCGCCGGGGCAAGCTGCCCGGACAGCGCGTCCAGGTCCTGTCGCAGTTTCAACGCGCGGAGCACTTGCGCGACAGCGTCGCCTCCGCGGACGAGCACCCCGATCCGCTGCAGCTCGAGGCGTACAAGATCGAGGCGACCATCAAAGACAACCTGGCCTTCGCCGCCTCCGCCCTCGTGCGCCTGCGCGCCCGGGGAGACAACAATCGCTGGACCAGGTTACGGCTCTACGATCCCCTGGAGGTCGACTCGGTTCTGAGTGGAGCGGGGACCAGTCTGCTGTTCTATCGCCCCAGGAACAGCGGCGAGCTTTGGGTGCGGTTTGACTCGACCGTTGCCGCGGGCCGGGAAGGCGCTTTCCGTGTGGTGTATCACGGTCACCTGCTCGAGTGGGGCTCGCTCACCGGCAAGGTCATGGACCACTGGGTCTTCATCAAGTCCACCGAGGAGTGGTTTCCGCGCTATGGGTGGTTGCAGCCCGCCGCCATGGAACTAACCTTCCACACGCCGGCCGATGACCACTTCGTCACCATTGGCCGCCGCATCGAGCAGCACGTGGAAGGGAAGGTCGAGACCAGCCGCTGGGTCACCGACACCCCTACCGCGGAAGCCTCGTTCAACCTCGGCATTTTCGAAGAGTTCGAGATCACCGATCCGCGGATCCCGCCCGTCACGGTGCAGATCAACTCGGACGCCCATGCTGCCCTGACCCAGATCTACGGCTTTGCGCAGCGGAATCCTCGTGAACAGGTGGGTGGCGATGTGGCCAACAGTCTGGCTTTTTTCACGAAGGTGTTCGGACCCCCGCTCTTCCCGCACTACGTTGCCACCGAAATCCCCTACGGGCATGGGCAGGCCTTTCCGGGGTTGATTCACCTGTCGTGGTGGACCTTTCAGGCCGTCAGCGACAAGGGTGACAACGAGGTCTTCAGGGCTCACGAGATGGCCCACCAGTGGTGGGGAATCGGGGTTGCTCCGGCGGACTATCGTGACGCGTGGCTGGCTGAAGGCTTCGCGGATTTCGCCGGCCTCTGGTACATGCAATTCATCCTCCGGGAGAACGAGAACTACTTCAAGCAGCTCGACGACTGGGCTACGCTGATCCGGGCAGCGCGGGGCGACGCCGCACCGCCCATTGGGCTCGGCTATCGAGTCGGCCAAGTCGACCCGGCGCACTACGAGGCGATCGTCTACCGCAAGGGAGCCTGGGTGCTCCACATGTTGCGGAACCTGATGCTGGACTTCCGGTCCATGAATGAGGACCGTTTCGAAGCGATGCTGCAGGACTTCTACACCACCTATCGCGGTCGCCGGGCCTCGACCCAGGACTTCCAGCGGGTGGTGGAGGACCATATTGGCCGATCCATGGATTGGTTCTTCAATCAGTGGGTGTACGGCACGACCATCCCGACGTACAACTTTTCCTGGAACACAAAGCCGGCGCCGAACGGAGGAGTGATCCTGGGTTTCCGCGTCCGCCCGGAGCACGTCTCCCAGGACTTCATCATGCCAGTTCCTCTGATGATCGAGTTTCCGGATAGCAGCCGAGTGGTTGTCCGGATCAACACGCGAGGGACTCAGGTGGAAGGCGAAATCCCACTTAACGCCAAGCCCGTCCGGGTGGAGTTCAATCCGTTGCAGTCGGTGCTTGCCGAGGTGAAACAGGAGGGCTGGCGCCAGGCAGCCAAGGTGCCCTGATGCACGGCGACCACCCTGACAACCCCTGCCCGCGGCCGCCGGAAGCACTCCTGAACTACACCTCCGCTACGGTCGTGGAGGTGGCTGCGAGCGCTACGGAATCGCTCTGAAGCCGTCCGCGACCAGCTGCGCGTTGATCCACGTGAGCGCCGTGTTGTCGGCGGGCAGGATCTGCACGCCCGTATAGTGGCGGACTCCTTTTGACGCCTCCATCACCCAGTGCACCTCCCGCACCACGTCGCCGTTACAGATCGCGAAGGTCTTGAACGTGGCGCTGTAGACGTTGGGGTCGGCCTGCTGGGTCGCCAGCGGATCCTCGAAGCCCGTGTAACTGGGCTGGTCGAACATGGTGAGCCAGGTCGTCTCCCTACTGGTATACCGGGACCACCCCGCTCCGGTGCCCTGATCGTAGAACGCGTCAGGCTTGCCGTTGGAATCCGAGTGCCAGATCTTGTGGTTGATCGGGTCCGTCGTCAGTGCATACGAACCGGACCCGACCTGCACGGGCCCCGCGACGTGCTGGCCGTTCAGGATCTGTTCGCGATAGATGAACTGCACGAAGTGCGGATTGCGGCAGCCGACCTTGATCGCGATCCCATCGTCGTCCTTGTGCGGGATCGGGGTAAACCTGCCCGGCGGCTGACTGCCGTACGCGTGCACCTGCACGTCGACCATTTTGTCCTTGGGCACGGCGAGCTGTTCCTTGCGCTGCATCGGGTTCCTCGCCAGCGGCGCGAACGAACCCGCGTGGGTCGGCTGCTCATCCAGATCCGCCTCGCTCAGCTTGTAGAACACGCCCGCGTCGCGTAACCCGCCCTGCGAGGTCACGCCGTAGAAGCTACCGTCGGAATGCTGGATCACCGGCCCGATGGCGTAGCGGCCCGTGGCGTACAGCGAGAAGTCGTGCAGCACGTGCAGGCCCAGGCTGTCGCCGTCGCGCTTGATCTTGAAGATGGTGCCCCGGCCCTCCAGTCCGCCGCCTTTCGTGGTGCCGTAGAGGAACCCATCGGAGTTGCCTTGCGCATCCTTGCCTTCCACGAGTGTCGCCACCGGAACCGCGCCCGCCAGGAACTTCCCGATGCGGAACGAGCTCATCACGTCGAAGGCTTTGCTCCCGGGATCGATCCGGAAAACCACTCCGAATCCGCGATCGCCCCCGTTCGTCGTGGTGCCGTAAAGCTTGTGATCGCTCGCCTGCATGACGCTGGTGGGGTGGGAGCCGTCCTGGAGGCTGAACTTGTGCAGCACGGTCACCCTCCCGCCGCCAGGCGGGCTCGAGAACACCGCCCCGTGCAGCCCCGCCGTGGTGCCGTAGAGCGTGCCGTTGTAGCCCACGACCAGACTGGTGGGGATGGCGATCTCGGGGTCGCAGACAAAAGCCCCGAAGTCTTTGTCCTGGATCTTGGGGGGTCAAAGACGCAAAACGTCTTGAAGCCGGTGGAATCGTAGGGGGGCGCCAAACTATAGATTGTGCCGAACATCTGGGTCCAAGAATACCAAGTCACCCCGTAGAACGTCCTGTTCGTGCCCAGGATGGGCGGAGTGAGCGGGTAACTGCCGGCGGGGTCGACCTTCTGCCGCGGCGTC
>CAYNNS010000295.1:0-4483 GCA_964398345.1 uncultured Gemmatimonas sp.
AGAATTGCGGTACCGAAATCCTGGCCTTCGCGGCGCACGACGTTGAAAGCCCAGACCCGGTCGAGCTGCTCGACCGGCACGGCGCCGCGCAGTGCCTGGGCGAGCTGTTCCCAGCCGGGGCCCACGCCGGCGCCGCGAGGGGCGGTGAGGAAATCCCGCATCAGCCCAGTGTGCAAGGAGAGCGAGGCATCGAGGTCCGGAAGCTAAGCATCCTCACGAGAGGACGCTATGTTTTCGACATGACACCACTCGCCATTCTTGCGCTGTTCCTGCAGCAGGGCGACACCACCCGTCTCGCCGACACGACACGCAAAGCCGTGCTTCCTACGATCGAGGTACGGGTGACCCGTGCCGGGGAGCAAGGCACTCGCATCCCCATGGCGGTCGGCGTGCTCAGCAGCGCCGCAGTGCGCCGGGCCCAGCTCACTCTGGGGCTCGATGAATCGCTCAGCCGCTTGCCGGGCGTCGTGGTGCTCAACCGGTACAACTATTCTCTCGACCAGCGCGTCTCGCTGCGCGGCGCGGGGAGCCGGGCAAACTTCGGCTTGCGGGGAGTGAAAGTGCTGATCGACGGTGTCCCGCAAACCCTTCCCGACGGGCAGAGCCAGCTGAGCAATCTCGAGCTCGGCCTCGTGGATCGCGTGGAGGTGTTGACCGGGTCGGCGGGAGCGCTTTACGGCAATGCCTCGGGGGGAGTGCTGGCGTTTTCCACCGAGACTCCGGCCCTGCCATGGGAAGCGCGGATTCGCGCCTCGGCGGGAAGTTTCGGGACGCGGAAGTGGCAGGGTGTGCTCGGGAGCTCCCGGGGGCCGCTGCGCGCCCTGGCGTCGCTGTCTCGCTTCAGTACCGACGGAACCCGGCTGCACAGCGGCGCGATCGGCTGGCAATTCGCCGGCAAGGTGGACGCCAGCCTCGGCGGGCACTCGCAGCTCGGCGTGCGCTTCGAAGCCGCGGACGCGCCCAAGGCCGAGAATCCCGGTGCCCTCACCGCCGCGGAGTACGCCGCCCGCCGGGACAGCGCGGCGGGCAGCAACATTCTGCGCGGTGCCGACAAGAGCGTCACACAGCAGCAGCTCGCGTTGCGCTATCACTGGCAGCGCGATGCGGGGACCGAGCTCGACGCGGTGGCGTTCGGCCTGCTGCGCGACCTCAAGAACCCGCTGGCGACGCCGCCCCCTCCCCCGGCCGGCGCGACGGCGGGCACCTACAACACCATCGACCGCGTCGCGGGCGGCGCGCGGGTGAGCGTCTCGCAACCGCTGCAACGCCTCGGCGCCGCCGGCGTGCGGGTGACGGCCGGCCTCGACCTGCAAAGCATGCGTGACAACCGGAAGAACCAGCGCAGCGCCGCGGGAGCTCCGACCGGCCAGCTGCTCGCCGATCAGCGTGAGACCGTACGCGAGCTCGGTCCCTTCGCGCAGGTCCACTGGGACGCGACGGACCGCGTGTTACTGCTCGGCGCGATCCGCTACGACCGGATCCGCTTCCGGGTCACCGATCACCTGCTCAGCGACGGGGTCGACAACAGCGGCGAGCGGGTCATGGCGAACGCGAGCGGCAGCCTGGGGGCGAGCCTGCGCCTCGCCACGGCGGCGACGCTCTACGGCAACCTCGCGACCAGCTTCGAATCGCCGACCACGACCGAGCTGGTCAACACCACCGCCGGCACCGCCGGATTCAATACCGGCCTCGGGCCGCAACGGAGCGTCTCGGTCGAGGCTGGCGCGCGGGGACGGCTGCGCGGAGTGCTCGACTATAGCCTCGCCGCCTTCACCAGTCGCATCCACGACGCTCTCATCCAGGCGAAGGAGGTGGATGGGCGCGCGTTCTTCCAGAACGCGGGTAAGGTGCGCAATCGCGGCATCGAGGCGGGACTCGGCGTGACGCCGTGGCCCTGGCTCGAGCTGCGGGGGGCCTACGCCTTTGCCGATTACAGGTTCAGCGAATACCGGATTCCCAACGGGGCCACCACCGACACGCTCGACGGCAAGCGGCTCGCCGGGGTGCCCAGGCACTTTCTGCGCTCCACGCTGACGCTGAGCCGCGGGCCGGTCACCGCCGAGCTCGATGAGCTGACCGCCAGTAGGGTTTTCGCGGACGATCGTAACACGCAACCGGTGGGCGGGTGGGCGGTGACCTCGGTCCGCCTGAGCGGCGCCTGGCACTGGGCTGGGCTCCGGATCGTGCCGTTCGGCGCGGTGAACAACCTGTTCGACAAGCGCTACGTCGGCTCGGTCAATTTGAACGGGACCTTCGGACGGATTCTCGAGCCCGCTCCGGGACGGAACGCGTACGTCGGCATGGAGCTGTCCTGGGCCTCGCGATGAGCCGCTGGCGCCGGGGTGTGCTCTGGGCGCTGGCGCTTGGAGGTATCGCCGCGGGCACGGGCGCGTGGTACGAGCGCGCCGGAGAGCGCCGGGATCTGCGCCGCCTGCCACCGATCGGACGCGCGGTCGACATCGGGGGCCGCTCGCTCAACATCTTCTGCTCGGGGGAAGGGTCCCCGGCGGTGATCTTCGACTCCGGCGCGGGCTCGTCGGGGTACGCCTGGTCGCAGATTCAGCCGGAGGTCGCGCGGCTGACCCAGGCGTGCTGGTTCGATCGCGCGGGTTATGGCTGGAGCGACCCCGGGCCCTATCCGCGCACCAGCGCCGCGATGTCCCGGGAGCTGAACATCCTGCTCCACCGTGCCGGCGTGCCCCCTCCTTATATCCTCGTGGGACACTCGCTGGGTGGCTTGAACGCGAGGGTGTATACCGGAATGTATCCGGCGGAAGTGGCTGGTCTGGTCCTGGTCGACGCCGCCCACGAAGACGAGCCGAGGCGCGCGCCGACGTTCATGCTGGGGAAAACGGCCCCACGCCGGCTGTGGCACCCGATCTGGATTGCGGCGCAGCTGGCCCGCCGGGTGGGCTTCCTCCGGCTGACCGCCCCGCGCATCCCCCTCCCCGCCGATCCGGCCGAGCGTACCCGCGGACAGATCGTGCAGGCGCTGCGCTTCCAACCCAAAACCATCGCGACGCTCGTCGACCCCACCTCGCCGGAGAGCTACCGGGAGGCGGAGGCCTCGGGCAGTCTGGGGGATCGTCCCCTGATCGTGCTGACGCGGGGACGGATGCAAACGCCGAAGACTCCCGGTGAAACGGACCGGCAAGCCGCAGCGTACGAGCAGGTCTGGATGCACGAGATCCAGCCGAAGCTCGCCGCCCTGTCGACCCGGGGCCGGCAGATCATCGTCGCGAAGAGCGGCCATGGCATTCCCGATGAGGCGCCGGAGGCCGTCATCGCCGCCGTGAGCGACGTGCTCGCCGCAACGCGGTCAGGAGGCCGCCCCTGAGCATGCGCGTCGCCGATCTCGCGGGACTCTACGACTACGGCTACTGGGCCAACGCGAGGCTTTTCCCCGTTATCGCCCAGCTCACGCCCGAGCAATTCAGCCAGGACATTGCCGGCAGCTACGGATCGATCCGGAACACCCTGGTGCACGTGATGAGCGCGGAGTGGGGCTGGCTCGACCGCTGCGGAGGCCCGGCGCGCGGACCCAAGCTGGATCCCGCCAACTACCCGACACTGGAATCGGTCGTCGAGACCTGGCGCACGGTCGAGGGCCACATGCGGGGATTCCTCGCGAGCCTGCGTGACGAAGACCTCGAGCGGGAGATCGAGTTCGTTCTGGGTGGACCGCCTCAACGCCGGCGGCTCGGCGATCTGCTGCGGCATGGAGCCTACCATGCGATTCATCACCGCGGCCAGGTCGCGCTGTTGCTGCGCCTGATCGGCGTCACTCCCGGAAACTTCGATCTCGTGTTCTATCAGCCCGCGAACGCGACGAACTGAGAGACCCAGCGCGAAGCGGAAGCGTACTCCTCACCAATCACCCACGGCGCTCATGCAGACAGACGCTTTCAGGCTCCCGATCCGCGGTCTGACGCTGGCTCTGCTCGCCTCGCTCCTCATTCCAGTTCGCTCGACGATCTCTCCGGATCTGCTCAAGGGCATGGTCTGGCGAAACCTGGGCCCTTTCCGGGCGGGACGGGTCGCATCGGTGAGCGGAGCGATCGGCGAGCCCGGTGTGTTCTACGCCGGCATGCCGGCGGCCGGCATCTGGAAAACCAGCAACGCCGGCACCACGTGGGAGCCCATCTTCGACGCCGTGAAGGAGGTGTCGTCCGTGGGAGCGGTGGAGGTGGCGCCGTCGGACACGAGCGTGATCTATGCTGGGACCGGGGACATCATCACCGGCGGCTCGATCAACGAAGGCAACGGCGTGTACAAGTCGGACGACGCGGGCCGAACCTGGAAGCACCTGGGTCTCGATGACAGCAAGCAGATCCCTTCGATCCTCGTCGACCCCAGCGACCCGAACCTGGTGCTGATCGCGGCCCAGGGCGACGTACACAAGAAAAGCGAAACCCGCGGCGTGTTCCGCAGCAGCGACGGCGGGAAGACCTGGAGCCGGACCCTCTTCGTCAACGATTCGACG
>CAYNNS010000296.1:0-501 GCA_964398345.1 uncultured Gemmatimonas sp.
GTCCGCGTGCCCGTCGCGGGTGTTGACCAGGAACACGTTGTCGGACTTGAGGTCCCGGTGCACGACCCCCTGGCCGTGGGCGTAGGCGAGCGCGTCGACTACCTCGCGCAGAATGCGGACGGTCTCGGCGACCGGCAGCTCCCCGCCCTTGGAGAGCTTGGCGCGCAGCGATTCGCCCTCGATGAAGGGCATAGCGTACCAGAGCAGATCGCCGGCGGCGCCCGCCGCGAGCAGTGGGACGATATGGGGATGCTGCAGCCGGGCTGCGAGCTGGACTTCGCGGCGGAAGCGGTCCTGGTTGACGCCGGAGGTCATTTCGGGCGGCAGGACCTTGATAACGACCTTCCGGCCCAGGGCGACCTCGTCGGCGAGGAAGACCCGGCTCATCCCGCCGCCGCCCAGCTCCTTGTCGAGCCGATACTGGGTACCGAGGGCGGCCTGGCGCCGGTCCTGGAAGTCGGGCATGCCGAAAGGTACTAGTTTGCCCAGCGTGAAACTCGC
>CAYNNS010000296.1:511-4456 GCA_964398345.1 uncultured Gemmatimonas sp.
CCATTGACATAGACCCGCGCGAAGCGGACGTCGCCAATGCCTTCCGCGCCGCGGTGGACGGCGTCATCGCCGCCAGGCCGGACGCCATCGTCATCGCGGGCGATCTCTTTCACGCGGTCCGTCCCACCAACTTCTCGATCGTCTTCGCCTTCCGGCAGCTCCAGCGCCTGAAGGAGGCTCTTCCCGACGCGCCCATCATCGCAATCGCCGGGAACCACGACACGCCTAGGAGCAGCGAGACCGGCTCGATCCTGCGGCTGTATGAAGAGCTGGGGATTCATCTCGCGTTCGAAGAGGCGCGGCGGCTGACCTTCGACACCCTCGGGCTCTCGGTGCTCGCCGTCCCGTTCGCCGCCGCCAACGCGCCCGACAAGCTCGACCTCCGCCCGCTCGGCGCCGAGAAGTACCAGGTGCTGCTGCTGCATCACAAAGTGCAGGGCCTGCTGCCGCCCGACCACTGGTCGCTCGAGTACAGCGGACCGCTGCTCGATCCCCAGGTCCTGAAGCGCGAGAAGTGGAGCTACGCGGCCCTCGGCGACTACCACGTCCAGCACGAGGTCGCCCCGCGGATCTGGTACGCCGGATCGCTCGATTACATCGGGCCCGACCTCTGGGGCGAGCTGCACGACGAGCAGGTCCGCGGCGTCCACAAGGGCTGGCTGCTGGCCGATCTCGACAGCGGCAAGGTGACTCCGAAGCAGGTGCCGCCGGCCCGCACGGTCTTCGACGCCAAGCCGATCGACGCGGAGGGGCTGAGCGCCGCCGAAGTGGACCGGTTGATTGGGGAGCGGCTGGCGAAGGTGCCGGGCGGCTACGAAGACGCGGTCGTGCGCATCCGGATTCGCGACATTCCGCGCCACGTGTCACGCGAGCTTGATCATGCGGCGCTCAGGCAGTACAAAGCCAACGCGCTGCACTTGCAGATCGCGCTCTATCCTCCCGAAACCAGCCGAAGTGTCGGCGTGGGAGCCCCGGGCAAGCGCCAGACGCTGCCCGACATGGTGGCCGAGTTCCTCAAGCGGCGTCCCTTGCCGGAGCGGGTGGATCGCGAGCGCTTCGTAGCGATGGGACTCGAGCTACTCGAGAGCGACGACGCTCCCGTCGACGAGGCAGGCTGATGGAGCTCCGCCGCCTGCGGCTGCTGAACTTCCGCCAGCACGCCGACACCGTGCTGAGCTTCGAGCGCGGACTCACCGGGATCGTGGGCCCGAACGGAGCGGGGAAGAGCACGCTGCTCGAGGCGATCGCCTGGGCCATCTACGGCACCGATGCGGCACGCGGTACCAAGGACACCATCCGCCGCCGCGGCGCCCCGCCGCGCTCGCGGGTCGAAGTGGAGCTGGAGTTCGAGCTGGGTCCCCATCGCTATCGCATCGTCCGCTCGCTTGCCGGCGCCGAGCTCTACCTGGACGGCCAGGCCACGCCGATCGCCAACAGCCTCGGCGCCGTGAGCGACAAGCTGCAGCGCGTCGTGGGGATGACGCGCGAAGAGTTCTTCAACACCTACTTCACCGGGCAGAAAGAGCTCGCGATCATGGCGCAGATGACCGCGCCGGAGCGGGCCCAGTTCCTGAGCCGGGTGCTGGGATACGAGCGGCTGCGCACCGCGCAGCTCCGCCTCAAGGAGCGCCGCCGGGTGCTCCAGGCCACCCACGACGCGCGCAAAGCCGAGCTGCCCGACCCCGCCCAGCTCGCGGTGGACGAAGAGCTCGCCGCGACCCGGTTGCGCACCGCGGAGGCGGCGTCTGCCATGATCGAAGCGGCGCATCGCGACGCGCTTGCCGCGCTCGCCAAGCTCGCGCCCGAAGGCGAGCGTTGGGAAGCGCTCCAGCACACGGTGGTCTCGCTCGAAGGCGACCTCAAGGTCGCCGAGCACGGTGCAGAGGCGGCCCGGGAGCAATTCATCGGGATCGATCGTGAGCTGGCCGAAGCTCTCGGCGCCAAGGCCAAGCTCGATGAGCTGCTGCCTGCGCTGGAACCGCTCGCCGCGCTGCGCGCCGAACGAGAGATTCTGGAAAAGGATCGCGAGGCGGCGACGAGCAAGCGCACGCTCCTGGCAACCCGCGACGGAATCCTGACCCAGGTCGGCAAACTGGAGCAGCAGCTCAAGAAGCTGCCGACCAGGGAGGATGCCGAGCGCGCAGTCAAGCAACGCGCCGAGCTGCAAAAGCAGCTGGACAAGACGGTCGAGCAGGTGGACAAGGTGCGCACCGGGTGGGTGCGCGAGAAGCAGGACGCCGAAACCCAGAAGCTCAACCTGCTGAAGCAGCTCGAGGACCTCAAGAAGCATCGCAAGGTCGTCGAGAAGGCGGGTTCCAAGGGTGACTGTCCCACCTGCGGCCGCCCGCTCGGCGACGAGTTTCACGGGGTGATCGAGGTGCTGGCCGGGCAGATCGAAGACATCGTGTCGAAGGGAAAGTTCTACGCCCAGAAGCTGACCCAGCTCGGCAAGGAGCCGGAGCCGCTGGTCAAGCTCGGCCAGGAGCGCGACCGGCTCGATCGGGAGGCGCGAGTACTCACCGAGACTGCGGCGAAGCTGGCCCAGCAGGTGAATGAGCGGATTCGGCTCACCGCGGAATGCGAAACGCTTAGCGCGCAACGCGCCGCGCTCGACGCGGCGATCGCCGCGGCGCCGGAGCGCTACGACGAAACTCGTTATGCCGAGGTGAAGCACCTCATGGCGAAGCTCGAGCCCCAGGCCGAGCTCGCGGTGGTGCTGCGCGTCGCGGCCGAGCGCGCCCGCAGCCTCATCCCGCGCGCGCAGCAGGCCGAGCAGGATTTGTCGCAGCGCGAAGCCAAAGCGCGGGCGCTGCGCGAGCAGCTCACCGGGCTGGGCTGGTCGGCGGAGCGGTTCGAGCAGGTCCGCGCGCAGGTCAAGCAGGCCGAACGCACCGTACAGCAGGCCGAGGTGGGGAAGGCGCGCGCGGCCGGCGAGCTCACGGGGGCGCTGGCGCAGCGCGCCGAGATCGCGCGGCGCAAGGACGAGCGGGAACAGAAGGCGGCCGAGCTCACCCGCCTGGCCGACGAGATCCTGCTGCAGCACGAGCTCGACCGCGCCCTGGGCGACCTGCGCACCGAATTGAACAATGCGCTGCGGCCCGATCTGTCCGAGCTGGCCTCGAGCTTCCTGGCCGACCTGACCACGGGACGCTACACCGATCTGGAGCTGGACGAGGAGTACGTGGCGACGATCGTGGTGGACGGCGAGCCCCAGCGGGTTATTTCCGGCGGCGAGGAGGACGTCGCCAACCTCGCGCTGCGCCTGGCGATCAGCCAGATGATCGCCGAGCGGGCCGGCCAGCCGCTGTCGCTGCTGGTGCTCGACGAGGTCTTCGGCTCGCTCGACGAGGAACGCCGCACCGCCGTCGTCGAGCTGCTGCGGCGGCTCGCCGATCGCTTCCCCCAGGTCATCCTCATCACCCACATCGAATCGGTACGCGAGGGCTTCGACCGGGTGATCCGGCTGAGCTACGACGTCGAGCGGCGCGTCGCGCGCGCGGTCACGGAGTCGCAGGATGTCGCGGCCTGAGCGGCTGCGCGGGCCGCTGCCCGCTACCGCGGCCGACATCGACAGGATCAACCGGGTCTTTTCCGAGGCGTTCACCGACCGCTACCAGCGCGACGGCATGAGCGGCGTGCGCGTGCCGCTGCTCAACCCCGCGATCTGGCGCTTTGCCCTCACCGCCGCCGGCGAGGGCGCGATGCTGTGGCTCGACAAGGCCAACGAGCTGATCGCCTTCAATCTGGTGCACCGCTCGGGGTCGGAAGGCTGGATGGGGCCGCTCGCGGTGCGTCCGGGCCGCCAGGGCGAAGGCATCGGCGGACTGATCGTGCGCGCCGGGGTCGAGCAGCTCCAAGCCGGCGGGGCGCGGGGCATCGGGGCCCGAGCCATGCCGCACCCCCTCGGGAACATCGGCGTCTCTTCCCGGCCCCCGTGTGGGTAGG
>CAYNNS010000297.1:0-4395 GCA_964398345.1 uncultured Gemmatimonas sp.
CCCGGCCGGAACCTTGTATCCCGCTGGCATGATGCTGCGCGGCGATCGCGCATCGCTGCAGTACTACCTCCAGAACGTGGACACGGTCGAGCATGCGCAGGTGACCCTCAGCTACGCGCCCCAGACCGTGGTGATCACCCGCAACGGCGCGATCCGCGCACTGCAATCGGTGAGCTGGGACGGCGTGACCTGGCGTTTCGACGCCGCGGAGCCCGCCGTGCAGCGGCTCAAGCCGGGCTCGGTGCTGCTGGTGTGGGGGCTCGCGATCCGCAAAGTGACTCAGGTCGATCGCGCGGGTGACGTGGTGACCGTGCGCACCGAAGAAGCGGGGCTCACCGACGCGGTGACCGACGCCTCGATCAAGTGGGACGCGCCGGCGCACCTGCTGCAGGGCGCCATGGCGATGCGGGTGCCCAAGCCGGCGGATTCGGTGCAGTTCAGGAAGGTGAGTTTCACTCCCCACTCCCACTCGCACTCGCCATTCCGCTTCGCCGCGTTTGTCCCGCAAGACACCACGCCGGCCGACAGCGCCAGTGATCCTCCCGCGCTCTACTCGGAATCGTTCAAGCTCAAGGTCGGCTCCTATGCCGTGGCGATGGCGTTCGGGGCGCCGTCGGAGGACGCGCTCAACGTCTACGCGCAGTTCGCCTACGGCGAGGACGCCGAAGAGCCGGTGGGATTGCCGGGGGAGCTCGACCCCGCGTTCAAGTACGGCGGCAAGTTCGCCGACTGGGTGAAGAAGCAGCAGGCTGCGGCGGACAAAGAAGCCAAGGAGGGTAAGCAGAAGGCCAAGGACATTCGCGACCAGACCAAGATGACGAGCGGGCCCGGGCCCGGCCTCAAGTCACCCATCCCGAAGACCACCGAGGAGCAGCAGCGCCAGAAGGAAGAGGAAGACGCCGAAGCCGAGTACCAGAAGAAGTACGGCAAGCCGAGCCGGAATTCGACGGAGGGCAAGCTGAAGCTGCCGGACATGCCCAAGGTGCCGACCAGCTTCAAGGACGCCCTAGGCGGCGCGTGGAAGGAGCTGCTCGCACGCACCGCCATCAAGGTGACGGCTCAGGGCAGCGTGACCGGCTTCCGCTCCAAGGGGGACATCGAGATCAAGGGCGGCACGCTGGAACACGCCACGATCGAGAACCCCGATTTCCACCTCCAGGGCGACATCCTCTGGTCAATCCGGATCGACGAGGCGGTCTTCGCGGGGCGGACCCACGTCGAAGTGCCGGTGACCTACCGGGTACCGATGATCGTGGGCGGGCTGCCGATGTTCCTGGAGATCGCGGTGAACGCGCAGATCCAGCCGGCGCTCACCAGCAAGAAGGCGACGGCGGTGGGGCAGCGGCACATCGACTTCCGCAAGGGCGCCTCGCTGCAGATCACGGCATCGAGCATCGGCGGCGAGGAGGGCGACGCGGACGCCAACGCCGAGAAGGGGCCGGAGGAGCGGATTACCGGGTTAGGCGTGTCCGGGCTCATGATCGCCTTACAAGTTCCGCGGGTGGGGCTCGGCTTCGGGATCATCGGGTCGAACCTGATGGCCTACTTCGACGTGGTGGTGGCGTCGGGCGCGACCTTTACCGGGACGACCGGCATCATCCGGTGCACCCACGAGCAGCTGATCGCGAGCTTCAACGTCGGGATCAGCGCCACGTTCCTCGGCTTTCCGCTTGGGGACATGCGGAAGACCGGGCCGGCGAAGACGTGGGAGTGGGATGATCCGGAGGGGCGGAAGTGCGGATGAGAGACCGGTTACCGGTGACCGGTTACCGGTTACCGGTGGCCTGTTGCCTCGTCCTGGTCACTGGTCACTGGTCACCGGTCACCGCTCAGATCCCGCTCAAGCCCGGGTTAGTGCTCAACTACTCGCACCTGCAGACCGACCGCAACTTCGACAAGGAGTTTCTGGTCACCGTCATTTCGGTGGACACCAACCAGACCATCTTCCAGAGCTATTTCCTCGACGAGCTGGGCAGCGGACATACCTTCTACCCCGACACGGTGTCGCGGCGCGAGTGGCTGGGCGCGCGGGCGGTGGCGGTCGGCACCGGCACGAATCTCATCGAGCACATCCGCAACCGCACCGTGATGGCGCTGGCCAAGCGGGTCTACCAGCAGCTCAAACAAAGCGGCCGCGCCGACGAAGTGGCGACCTACGTGATCTTCCCCGGCGTCGCGGTCCGGGTCCAGGGCAGCCTGGAGCTGGTCGGGACCGATACGCTGACGGTGGTGATCGACGGCAAGCCGCTGACGGTGAAGGCGCTGCACACCAAAGGGCATTTTACCAAGCTGACACCACCGATGCTCGACGTGCCGGCGGAGAACTGGTACCTGGACGACCCCGAGCTGCCCTGGGCGCTCCGCATCGAACAAAAGCTCGGCGACCGGGACTACCATGTGCGGCTCGGCACGGTGGAAACCTCTCCCGCAAACAGCGCGGCGGCGATCAGCTCGGCGCTGATGAGCAAGCCCTGCCGAGCGCAGGTGTACGGCGTGTACTTCGGGTACGACAGCGCGGTGATTCCGGCGGTGTCCGAGCCGACGCTGGCGCAGGTGGCGCAGGTGCTCAAGCAGCACGGCGACTGGAGCATCACGATCGAGGGACACACCGACAGCATCGGGGGCGCGAAATACAACCAGGAGCTCTCGGCGCGGCGGGCGGCGGCGGTGAAGCAGCGACTGGTGGAGCAGTATGGCATCGCGCCGGGACGGCTGAGCGCGGCGGGGATCGGGCTGGCGAAGCCGCTGGCACCGAACTCGACGCAGGCGGGACGGTCGCGGAATCGGAGGGTGGAGCTGGTCAGGGCGTGTGGGTAGTGATCAGTCGATTAGTCGATCAGTCGATCAGAGAATCAGGGGGACGCATGAAAACCACAGCGTGGTGGGTGCTGGCGGCGTCGGCGACGGTCGCGATTGCCTGCAGTAAGGCGGCGAAGGGCGCGGGCGGTGGGACCACGGGAGGCGGCGCGGCGGCCGCGGCCGAGCAGGCCGGGCCGCCGGATCCCAACGATCCGTGCAACGCGGTGACCCAGGCGGAAGCGGAACACCATCTCGGCCCGCTGGCACACCCGCCCTTCCGCTCCACCGACGCCGGAGTGCCCGATCCCAAGGGTCAGAGCTGCAAATACCTCGGCGGCGACGGCCACTATGTGCTGCTGGAAGTGGAACGTACCGACGGGAAAATGGAGATGACCGCGCTGGGGATGGTGGGCGGGCTGGTGGGCAAGATCTTCACCGAGGACAACGGCAAAACCGACACGCTGGAGGGCAACTGGGACGACGCGAAGTGGATGGGACCGGGCCACTTCTTCGCGCTGAAGGGCCCCGCCCTGGTCACCGTCGACGTGTCGGGGGGCAAAGGCGGGATCGCGGCGGCGGCGGACCTGGCCTCGAAGGGGCTGGGACGGATCGAGAAGCCGCTCGCGTACAACGGCGGCGGCGCGGCGGCCGGGGCCCCGGCG
The DNA here is from genome assembly GCA_964398345.1 of uncultured Gemmatimonas sp. Lineage (GTDB taxonomy): Bacteria > Gemmatimonadota > Gemmatimonadetes > Gemmatimonadales > GWC2-71-9 > JABFSM01. The sequence goes on from CAYNNS010000297.1 coordinate 3,462, forward strand.
CCGCGGGAGACGGGGGACGCGTGCGGGTTACTGAGCGCGTCCGATATCGAGACCGTGGTGGGCGGGCCACTCGAGGGCCCCCCGTCGCCGGGAGGACGGGGAGCCAACACCAGCTGCGTCTTTCACGTCAAAGGCAAGGGTGATCTCAAGCTCGACGTTGGCTGGAATCACGGCTTCGAGCACTTCGCCGAGGGCAAGCAGGTGATGGGTGTGGTTATGGGACAGAGCGCGGGGATGAAAGAGTCCAAGGGCAGCAACGACGCTCCCCCGACCGCGGGCGCGCCGCCAGCCACCAAGCCCGCGGACGATCCCGGGCTCGGCAAGATGATGGGCGTGCTGCAGAAGCTGGCGAAGACCCAGGGACTGCAGCTCGACAAGTCGGGCAGCCTGGTCCACGATACGCTGGTGACCGGGCCCTGGGATGAGGGGATGATCGAAGCGGGCGGGGCCCTGGTGGCGGTCAAGCACGACGTGATCGTGACGATCGATTTCCGGATCGTGGATCCGGAGCAGGCGAAGGCGCTGATGGCGAAGGTGATGGAAAAGCTCTGAACAGAGGGAAAGAGGGAAAGAGGGAAAGAGGGAAAGAGGGACCGTTAACGGACCGAGGTGGGATGCTGCGAGGAACACTGATCACCGGATGGCTTCTGGGACCTGCCGCTTTGTGGGCGCAGGGGGGTGGCGGGTTATTGCGCGATGCCAGTCAGCTCGACAGCGACGGCAAGACCCGCGAGGCCAAGGTCCTCTTCCAGAAAGCGATCGAGGAGGCGCCGGACGCCGCGGCGAAGGCCCAGGCCCAGCGCGCGATGGCGATGTCGTACGCCTTCGACGGCGACTGCGCCGGCACGGTCAAGTACGAAGAGCTGGTGATCGCCTACTGGGTGACCCGCGAGCAGGCCGAGCCGCAGAACGCGTTCTACCAGGAAGGCGAGAT
>CAYNNS010000298.1:0-4388 GCA_964398345.1 uncultured Gemmatimonas sp.
CGCCTGCCGGAGCAGGCCCTGATTGTTGAGGACGACCGCCTCGCCCCGGCCATCGCGCGCCCGTCCCAACGCCGCCAGCGCCGCGCGCGCCACGGCATAGCCGCTGCCTTCGTCGCCCATCTGCCAGCCGTAGCCGCCCTGCCGGTGCAGGCTGCCATCGGGGCTGCGTGCGATCGCGACGCTGCCGGTACCCGAGACCAGCACGATGCCCGAGCCGCTCCCGAACGCCGCTTCGAGCGCGATGTCCAGGTCGCCCGTGACCACGATGCGCCGGGCGAGGCGCTCGCCCCGCAGGCCCTCGCGCAGCTCGGTCCGCTCGGGGTCGCGTCCCACGCCGGCCGCCCCGACACAGAGCACGTCGGCTTCGAGGAGCTGCGCTTCGGTGAGGGCGCGGCGGACCGTCGCGGCGATACGGCTCGCGGCCGCCAACGCCCGGCCCGGGCGCACCGCCCCCGGAGGCCCCTCGACCCGCGCGAGTAACTTCTCGCCCTCCGCAAGCAGCACGGCGGTCTTGCTGCCTCCGGCGTCGATGCCGATGTAGCTGGTCATGCCGAAGCTTCGGCGCGTGCGTGTAGCAGGCTGGCGCTCATGCCGACGCTGATGGTGAGCAGGGTCCCCAGAGGAACATACCAGGGCCAGGCCAGTCTCCCTGCCGGAGCGAGCCACCGCAGTCCCGGTTGCGCGGCGAGCTGGCGCGCAAAGACGACGAGCAGCATCACGACAATGGTGACGGCCGTCGCCACGACGATGTCGCTGCCGCGTGCCCGGGGCCAGCGCCCCGCGAGGATATAGGTGCCGAGCAGGGCGCCGTAGGTCACCGAGGCGATGGAGAGCGCGAGCACGACGACGGGCGTATCGGCCCCGCGCGTGTACCCGTAGAAGGCCAGCGCCCCTAACACGAGCCCGATGCCCCAGATCGCGGAGAACAATTTGCCGACCCTGAGCAGGTGCGCGGGATCCTGGCGCCCGGTGAGCGTCGCGTAGAAATCGTGGGTGAGCGACGACGCCATCGCGTTGATCGCCGAGCTGTGGGTGCTCATCGCCGCGGCGAGAATGCCCGCGATGACCAGGCCCGCGAGGCCCGCCGGCAGGTGGTCGACGATGAAACGCGGAAAGACCTGATCTCCGGCGAGGCTGGCCGGCGCGAGCCCCGCCGCCCAGATGGCGATGCCCACCATCAGAAAGAGGCTGAACTGGAGGGTCACGACCACGCCCGAGCCGACCAGGGCGCGTTGCGCGTCGCCGAGCGAGCGCGTCGCCAGCAGGCGCTGCACGATCAGGTGGTCGGTCCCGTGCGAAGCGGCGGAGAGGAGGGCGCCGCCCAGTAACCCGCCCAGCAGGCTGTAGGTCGTGGTGAGCGAGAGCGTCGGGTTGACGAGATGCAGCTTCCCGGCCGACCCCGCCAGCTTGAGCATGGTACCGAACCCGCCGCTCAGCTGCGACGCGATCAGCAGCGCGCCCACTCCTCCGGCGACATAGACGCAGAGCTGAATCACGTCGGCCCAGACCACGGCCTTGAGCCCGCCGAGATAGGTATAGACCAGGGTGATGGCGCCCATCGCCAGGATGGCGCCCGGGACGCTCCAGCCGGTGACCAGGGCGAGCGGGATCGCGCCGGCAAAGACGCGTACCGCGTCCCCCAGGAAACGGGTCACCAGGAAACACGCCGACAGCCAGCGCCTGATTCCCACGCCGAAGCGGGCCTCGAGCCGGGCGTAGGCGGTCTCCTGCTTGCCGGAGAAGTAACCCGGCAACAGCCAGCGCGCGACGAAAACCCGGCCGATCAGGTAACCGAGCGGCAGCTGGAGGAAGGTGAGGTCGCCGCGGGCCCCGACGCCCGGGATGGAAATCACTGTGAGCGCCGATGTTTCGGTGGCGACGATGGAAAGCAGCACCGCCCAGGCCGGCAGGTTGCGGGCGCCGAGGAAGTAGTCGCCGGCGGTGCGCTGTGAGCGCGTAACCCAGAGCCCGACGCCAAGCGTCAGGACGAAATAAGCGAGGATGACGCCGAGGTCGAGCGGGGTCATGGGTTACGGTAAAACATAAGGGGCCGGGAACGCTTCCCCCGGCCCCTGGCGCGGATGCCCCTGACCCCTACGCGGTGAAGCTGCTGCCGCAGCCGCAGCCGCCGGTCGCGTTCGGATTGCTGAAGGTAAATCCCGATCCCTGCATCGACGAGACGTAGTCCACCGTCACCCCGTTCAGGTATTGGAGACTGAAGCCGTCGACGAACACGCGGACACCGCTGACGGGAACGACGTGATCGTCGTCGAGTGGCCGCTCTTCGATGTTGAGACTGTATTTGAATCCCGAGCAGCCGCCGGGAAGCACGCTGACCCGGAGGCCTGCGGTTTCCGGCTCGACCTTCTCGGCTTCCATGAATTTCAGTACCTCCTCGATCGCCCGGGGCGTGAGGAGGACCTGAATGCCGCTGGCCTGGGTCTGTTCGCCTACTGAGCTCATGTCCTGACTCCTTGCAATCCACGTGCCCGCATCGCTGCGGCGCCTTGCCTCATCTCAAAGTAGGAGGGACCGTTTTCCGGGTCAACTTGCGCATCGTATTGGGAGACAGCGGATTCCGGGCCCGTTACATAGATTGCACGCCGATGGGGCGAAGTCGGCGGACGACGTGTTCCCTAACTGGAGGTCGACCGATGCGTAGAGCGGCAGCATTCCTGTTGGCACTCGTTGCGGTCCCCGCGGCCCTGCAGGCCCAGCGGTGTGTGGGCCAGGCCCCCTGGCGCTCGGGTTCCCTGAAGGTCGGTGGCTCGCTCGAGTTCGGGTCGGTTGCCGTGGCTGGTGGAGTTGGCCTGGGTAAGGACAAAGGTCTCTTCGGCTCGGCGGGCGCGGGGGTCTGGAGCTCCCACGGCTTCAGTCAGTTCTTCATCGAAGGCGGATTGGGCAAAGAACTGAGCAAGCCGATCACGGACAAGCTCGAACTCTGTCCGATCGCCAATGTGTCGTACTTCTTTCCGAAAGACCAGCTCAGCGAGTTCAATCTTTCCGGTGGTGTCAGTCTGGGCTATCCGATAGAGATGAGCGCGAAAAGCGTGTCACTTGCCCTGATCGGTTCGGGCCAGCTTGGCCTCCAGCACGCCAAGTCTACCGTGTGTGTCGGTACCGCTTGCGGCAGTGCATCGAATACCGACGTCGTCGGTATCTTCGGTTTTGGTGCCGGGTTCATCTTTAACAACCGGATTTCGCTCGTCCCCCAGTTGGTACTTCCGACGCAAGGTGGCATATCGCTCTTGATCATCGCCAACGTGGCGGTTGGGTCGAAGCAGTAGTCAGCGGGGGTTGCGTTCGAGCAGCTCCACGACGCGGTCCGCAACCGCAATTCGGAGCGGACCCACCCGGGGGTTGTTCCGCGTCGGATGGACGCGATTGGTGAGCAGCACGATCACCAGCTCGCGCGTCGGGTCGATCCAGATGGATGTGCCCGTGAATCCGGTATGGCCGAAGCTCTTCGGATCCAGCCGGGTTCCGGCGCTGCTGTTCGGTGAAGGCGTATCCCAGCCCAGTGCTCGGCTGGACCCGGGGACGAGATTCTGCCGGGTAGTGAAATCCCGCGCCACCTCCGGTCGCACCCCGGGGCCCTTGTCCGCCGGTCCGCCTGTCCGCCCGTCCGCCTCTGCCAGCAGCCACTCACCGAACTTCAGCAAATCGTCGGCGTTCGAGAACAGCCCGGCATGCCCCGCGATACCGCCGAGGAACGCCGCGTTCTCGTCGTGGACCTCGCCGCGGACCATCCGTTTGCGCCAGCCACTGTCGTATTCGGTCGGTGCGATGCGCGGGAGCCACGCCGGCGGGGGACGGAAGCGCGTGGCAGTCATCCCCAGCGGGCCGAAGACTCGCTCCTGGGCAAGCTGGTCGAGCTTCACTCCATAGAGCTTTTCCAGCACCTCACCCAGGACAATCGCGCCGACGTCGGAATACACCATGCGGGTTCCCGGCGCGGTATCGAGCCCCATGGCGTTGATCACCCGCAACCCGGAATCGGCGTTCGGCGCCTGTTGCCAGAGCAACGGCCTGGGATCGGCCGGGAGTCCGCTCGAGTGCGTCAGCAGGTGCCGGATGGTGACCTTGTCCTTCCCGGGCCCTCGGAACGCCGGGAGGTAGCGCTGTACCGGCGCATCGAGGTCGAGCTTGCCCTCGCTCACGGCCACCATGGCGAGCGTCGTCGTCGCCACGACCTTGGTGAGCGAGGCCATGTCGTACACGGTCTCGCCGTCGGGTCGCGTGGGATCCTCGAGCCCGAGGCGTCCGGTGCTATACAGGAAGTGTGCGCCACGGTAGGAGACCGCGAGCACGGCGCCGGGTGCCGCCCCGGCGGCGACGGCGGAATCGAGTAACCCGGTGATCGGCGCCAGCGCGCAGGCCGCCCGGCT
>CAYNNS010000299.1:0-778 GCA_964398345.1 uncultured Gemmatimonas sp.
ACGTGGGGGGCCTGCCGGAGCGCATGCAGCTCACGCTGATCGAGCCGCTCCGGGGGGTCTTCAAGGACGAGGCCCGTCAGGTGGGCCGGGAGCTGGGTCTCCCCGAGGAGATGGTGGGCCGCCACCCCTTCCCGGGTCCCGGGCTCGCGATCCGGATTCTCGGCGAGGTGACGCGGCCGGCGCTCGAGGTGCTGCGCCAAGTCGATGCGATCTATATCGAGGAGATCCGAGCCGGCGGACTCTACGACGAGATCTGGCAGGCTTTCGCGGTCTTGCTGCCGATCCGCTCCGTCGGTGTGCAGGGCGACTTCCGCACCTACGACCAGACGGTGGCTCTGCGCGCGGTCACGAGCAGAGATGGCATGACGGCCGACTGGTTTGCCTTCCCGGCCGAGGTGCTGGCCCGCCTCTCGAACCGGACCCCCAACGGGGTGAACGGCTACACCAGCTGTTCCCAGTCATGGGAAGACGTGAGCGGGCCGTTTTATAACAGCTGGACCACGGTGAATCCCAGCGTCGCGACCGCCAACCAGTAAGGCATGCACACCGGCGTCGCCGTAGGATCCACCACGTCGAACACGCGCGGTCAGCTGGAGCACGCCAGTACTAGAGAATGCCAACTTCTTTACTTCACTCCAAGCGGCAGTGACAACGTTGTTTCAGTCAAAATCCTCTTCGGCGGATCAAATGGGACAAACATCACTGGCCAGACAACCTCTGTCGTCATAGGGCAGCAAATCGCGCTTTATGGCGCTTATACGCTGCCTGCTGGGGCAAC